>NZ_DFME01000087.1:0-14610 GCF_002375605.1 Hyphomonas sp. UBA3601
CCAGGACAGCTCTCTGCTCACGCCCTTTATCGAGACGAACTTCCTAATGCACCGCCCCTCTGACGCGCCGGCCCTGGCGGCTGGAGATATGGTGGAAGGTGTCTGGCTGGCCTGATCGATTGATCAAACCCGTCGGAGAGGCAGGCTAAGACTGTTCCAACAAGGTCGCTACAGCTTCAGCGCGCTGAATATCCTCCGGCGTATTTATATTCAGGAACGCCTCATCTTCGGCCTGAAACCGGACTTTGACTGCTCCTACATGATCGGCGATTGCGTGGAGCGCCAATTTGCCCTGCTTGACACAAGAGCGGACATCTGGCGCGAGCGCACATGACCAAAGGCCAAATGTCGGCTGTAGACGAAACTCCGTTTCGACCAGGGCGGCGCGTGCGTTACCGCGGCCAGTGGACAATTGTGCGAATAGGTCCACCGGGAAGAACGGGGCATCAATCGGAACGGTCAGCAGTAAGCTCTCTGGTCCTTTCTCTCGCAGACAATGCTCCAATGCTGCGAGAAGCCCCCCCGCCGGGCCGATAGGCTCACCGTTCGGCTGGAAATCTTGCACGAAAACCAGCCCCGGAACAGCCTCCGACCACTCCGGCGCGGTAGGACCCGTGACCACCATCTGGTCGACCATGGGGGTGATCCGGTGGGTGGCGCGCTTCCAGAGGGGACTTCCGGAAAATTCGATCAACGCTTTTTCAACGCCGCCGAGCCTGCGTCCTGCGCCTCCCGCGAACAGGCACCCCATGACCGTCATTCAAAGATCCTTTCCCCGTGACAGCAGCGTAAACCGCTACATCTTCCCGACCTGCCCAGAATGACTGAATTTCTGGCAGACCTCAATCATCCCGCCCAGAGACTGATCTGAATTGGCGGAAGTTTTTTGTCACTCCTTGATCCCGTTGCACAGTTCGGTGGCCCGGGGCAAAAACTAGCCAGCTTTGAATGGTCAAAGTCTTCGCGCCCGAAGCTGGGCGCAAATCTTCGGTGAAGAAGTTGAACCGTCCGGACGCTGGTTTCCGGGCTATTTTTCTTTCTGCTGGTCTACGCCTTTCAGGGCGATGCCAGTTCAGACCGAGGACTGATCATGTCTGCAAAACCCAATTTCCGCGCGCTCATCGCGCCTGTCGTGTTGCTCTCCGTTGCACTCCCGTGTGCAGCCGAAGCCGACCAGACCACTTCCCGCTGGGAAACCGCACTGGCTGACACAAAGCCGATCTTCAATGCACGGCTTCGCTATGAGGGCGTCGAACAGGAAGGCCTGCCGGAGGATGCAAGCGCCCTCACCTATCGCTTCCGAGCCGGCTTCGAGACAGGCAAAATCTTCGACACCGCTCTCTTGGTCGAGTTCGATCACATCGACGACCTCATCGACGATTTCAATTCGACCATCAATGGAAAGACCGGCTATCCGGTCGTCGCGGATCCGAATGCAACGGAATTGAACCGATTTCAACTAACCAATACCTCATTGCCGGATACGATAATCACGCTGGGTCGCCAAAGGATCGGCCTGGATGACGCGCGTTTTGTGGGCAATGTCGGATGGCGCCAGAATGAGCAGACCTTCGATGGAGCAAGGGTTCAGAATTCCTCGTTGGGTGAACTGAAGGTCGATTTCACCTATATCGCCCAGATCAACCGCATCTTTGGAGATGATTCCGCCGTGGGACGCTGGGATGGCGATTCCTATCTGCTGAACCTCAGTCACCCCACCCCGATCGGCACGCTGACTGGCTTTGCCTATCAGATTGACGTTGACAATGCTGGCGGCGTTTTCTCGTCCCAGACAGTCGGCGCCAGATTGGCGGGAAAGCAGGCCATCGGGACCGGAAAGCTCGGATACACAGTTTCCTACGCTACCCAGTCCGACTATGGCTCCAGTTCCCTGGATTACTCGGCCGATTACTATCTCGTTGAAGGCACATATTCTGTTGAAGCAGTTACGCTCGGCGCCGGCATTGAAGTGCTCGGCGGCGACGATGCACGCGGATTTCAAACACCGCTGGCGACGCTTCACAAATTCCAGGGCTGGGCCGACAAGTTTTTGACCACTCCCACGACCGGTGTGGAAGATATTTATGCAAAGGCAGCGTATCAGGTTGGCGATGTCGGCCCGTTCAGTGGTGTGGCCTTGACTGCAGTCTATCATGATTTCAGCGCAGATGTCGGAGGGGCCGATTATGGCAGCGAACTCGATCTCGCGGCTTCTGCAAAATGGGACAAGATCGGTATCACCCTCAAATATGCGGATTACAGCGCAGATGACTTCGCCACAAACACCAGCAAGTTCTGGATCCAGTTTGACTTCGCCCTCTAAGGGTCAGGAAGTTGAAGCTGTTCCAGCTCAAGGCGCAGTCACTTCGGCTGCGCCTTTGAGCGTGCTGTTGATTGATGAAGATCCGGAACGGGCCCGGCAGGTTGAAGAGGGACTGATCGCCAATGCCGTGGTGCACACAGCCACGCAAACCCATGGACGGGTTCTCCTCGACCTGATCGCCCGGATCAGTCCGGATGTTATCATCATGGATTGCAATTCGCCGGATAGAGACACGATTGAAAGCCTGCGCCTGGTCGCCCAATCCAACCCCAAACCCATTGTGATGTTCGTGGAGGAAGAAGGTGGCGGCGGTATGCAGGAGGCAATTGAAGCCGGCGTCAGCGCCTATGTGATTGATGGCTTAACCCCCAAACGGGTCCAGCCCCTCATCGACACGGCCATTGCCCGCTTCCGTCACATGGATGGCCTGCGCAACGAACTGAAAAAAACCAAGGACGATCTCGCCGCTCGCAAAGTGATAGAGCGCGCGAAAGGCATGCTGATGCAGCATCATGGCATGACGGAGGACCAAGCCTTCTCCTCAATACGCACCATGTCCCAACAACAGGGCAAGCCCATCAAAGAGGTGGCTGAAAACATTTTGACCATTGTCGGCATGCTTGCCGGCAAGCATGCACCGGACAACATCTGATGGCACATTCTCTCACACTCGGATTTGCACAGCTCACAGATTGCGCCCCATTGGCGGTAGCCAAGGAGCGTGGTGCTTTCGCAGCGCATGGACTGGATGTGACCCTTAAACGGTTTGTTTCCTGGGCAGCCATGCGCGACGCGCTCGGCACCGGCGCGATTGATGGCGCCCACATGCTGTCACCCATGGTCGTTGCCTCGGCAGCCGGCATCGGTCCCTTCCCAGGTGAGTTCACGACAGCCTTCACGCTCAACCTCAATGGCAATGCGATCACCGTTTCAACCACCTTGTTCGAAGCCATGGCGCAGATGGCACCGGAGACCATTTCTCGTCGTCCGCTCTCCGCCTACGCCCTCAAACGCGTGATAGACCAGCGCAAGGAAGATGGCAAAGCCGCGCTGACCTTTGCGCATGTGTATCCTCATTCGATGCATGCACTTGAATTGCGCTACTGGCTGGCCGCCGCCGGCATTGATCCGATGCGCGATCTCAACCTCGTCGTCGTGCCGCCATCCCTGATGGTTGACGCGCTCGCGGCCGGACAGATCGATGGCTATTGCGTCGGCGAGCCGTGGAACAATGCCGCTGTGGTTGCGGGTATTGGACGCACACTGATCACATCCGGAGAGATCTGGTCGAATGGCCCTGAAAAAGTTCTTGGAGTGCGTCAGGACTGGACCGAGCAGAACAAGGAATGGCATCTAAAGCTCATCGCCGCTTTGTCGGAGACTTGCGCCTGGCTGGATGACATGGACAACCGGTTAACCGCAGCCCAGATCATTTCGACCCCCGACTATGTGAATGCGCCCTTCGACGAAGTTGTAGGCTCACTGACGGGAAAGAACCGACAGACGGGTGGTGAACTCCGCATAGATATGCCCGATTTCAACGTCTTCCACCGCTACGCGGCTAACTTCCCCTGGCGGTCACACGCCAAGTGGATCTTGTCCCAGATGATCCGGTGGGGAGAAGCTCCAGACGATGTGGATGCGAGTGCTATCGCCAGGCTGGCTTTCCGACCTGACATCTACTGCGAGGCTGTCGAGCGACTGGGCATAGCTTGCCCCAGCGCCGATGAAAAAATGGAAGGTGCGCATCAACATGCCTGGCTACTGAGTGATGCAACAGAGCCCGTCGCCATGGGGGCAGACCAGTTCATGGATCGGCGCATATTCGATCCGACCAATATTGATGGCTACATTTCAGGCTTCACCATCAGAGACCAGAGAAGTCGGCTCGGCGCCCTCGACACGAGCCAAATCACCCATTTGGCTAAATAGTCATACCGTCAGCTGGAGCGGGAATAACTTCCACATTCTTCGCACTGAGCGGGTAACGAATGAAAAGTATGGCAGGGTTCCGGACTCTGTGTTGCCGCGCATCCAAAGCAAGACGGTCCAAGCGAGTTTCTACCCTGCGACAGTCCGGTTTTCCGACATTCTCCACCCATTCCGCTTGGAGTGACCCCGGCACACCTCGCGCCATCAAGGCGGTCTGAATGCGCCATGCCTGCGCTACGCTCATATAGAAAGCCACGCATATTCCGGGTTTCAATAAATTGGCCCAATCGGGTTCCTTGTCCTTGTTCGCAGAGCGACCTGTCGTCACGACAAAGCTCTGCAACTCGGCTCGCTCGGTCACTGGGATCGAGCATTCCGCCGCCGCCGCCAACGCCGCGGTCACACCCGGAACGATTTCAATTTCGGCGCCAAGCTCAACAGCCACCGCAATTTCCTCAGCGGCTCGGCCGAATATCATGGGATCGCCAGACTTCAGACGTGCAACATGGCGTCCTGCCAGCAAGGCGCCACGCAACATGCTGTTGATGTCAGTCTGCTGACGCCCACCATCCGTACATTTTTTTCCAACATATTGCAGGGTGGCCGCGGGGCTTGCGAGTTCCAGCACATCAGCCTCGACCAATCGGTCATGAAAAACAATATCTGCCTCACCGATCCGGCGCGCGGCACGTATTGTCAGGAGATCCGATGCGCCCGGACCACAACCGATCAAAGTCAATTTTCCAAGCATGTGCCTACTCCGCAGCCAACGTGTGTGGGGATGTTTCTTCCGGCTTCAACTTTTCCAGAAAGGCACGAATTTCAGGTTTGCATGACCCACAATTGGTACCCGCGCCCGTAGCGGCCCCGACCCCCTCGACACTCCTGCTCCCGGCCTGGATCGCCTCGCCAATTGCCACGCTGCCAACCCCCAGACAGGAACAGATAAGCCGGCCGGACGATTTCCCGCTTGGAGGACGTCCCGCCAACAGGCCCAGCCTCGTTGTCTCGTCCATGTCGACGGCAAGCAAGCCAGCGAGCCAGCCACGATCCGCGCTCACAGGTCCGGACGTTGACGCGATCAAGCATATGTCGA
Organism: Hyphomonas sp. UBA3601; assembly: GCF_002375605.1. Classification (NCBI taxonomy): domain Bacteria; kingdom Pseudomonadati; phylum Pseudomonadota; class Alphaproteobacteria; order Hyphomonadales; family Hyphomonadaceae; genus Hyphomonas; species Hyphomonas sp. UBA3601. Next base: position 5,352 of record NZ_DFME01000087.1, read on the forward strand.
GGGAGTCATCTTGAAAGGACGCGCGAGCGATTTGACCGTTTGCGCGGATCATCTGGACCGCCAAGATGTCCGGACATAATTGTTCTGCCCATTCTTGCAGTTTTCCGCACCCAGCCAATTCATATCGCCATCCCCCACTCGCGCGCGCAGAGGCCCAATAGTCCAGCTTTCCCAGAACCTGGCCCGGTAGCTCTGTTCTGCAAACCACGAATGCAAACCAATCCGGCCGTAGAGGTGCTAGGGACACGACAGAATGTTTCGACTCGGGTTGTCCCGACACGGGGTCTACATTTGGCGCAACCAGGCAGTCCACGCGGCCGCCTGAACTGTACCGAGCCGTCCAGTGCATCGGGGCGAATACAGTTCCGGGCTGAACCCGGTCCGTCACCAGAACCCGCAGGGCTACACGCCCATACTCGTTCTTTACCTCCGCAAGCCCCGCTGGATGCAAGCCCAGCCTGTCAGCATCTTCAGGGCAAATTTCGAGGAATGGTTCTGCGGTATGGGCGGATAGACGCGGCGATTTTCCTGTCCGTGTCAGCGTGTGCCAATGATCCCGCACACGGCCCGTGTTCAATACATAAGGACGTTTCTTGCTCGGTTGCGACAGGGCCGGCAGGAACGGCGTCGCAACAAATCTGGCGCGGTGATCGTCCGTGAAAAACTCGCCGTCGGAAAAGAAGCGATGATTGAGGGCCGCCAAATTGCCAGAGCGAGGGGTATCTTCCGCCAGCGGCCACTGGAACGGCACAAGTTCATCATATGCCTTCTCGTCAATATTGGCATGGGCCCCGATATTGAAATCACGTGTTCCATCATTCTCGAACGCAGATAGCGCAGCATACTCCTGGTAGATTTCGGCGGCTGACGTAAAGTCAAACCCGTTGAACCCCATGCGGCGCGCCACTTCGCAAATCGCCCACCAATCATGTCGCGTTTCGCCGGGAGCTCTCAGAAAGCTCCGTTGACGGGAGATCCGGCGTTCGGAATTGGTGACCGTACCTGACTTCTCCCCCCAGCCCGTGGCCGGGAGCACAATGTCAGCCAGCTTGGCTGTATCAGACCGCCCGGTGACGTCCGACACAATAACCAGGGGGCACGCCTTAATGGCAGCTCGAACGCGATCAGCATTCGGCAGCGAGACGACGGGATTGGTTGCCATGATCCAGAGTGCTTTGATCTTTCCCTCATGCACAGCCTCGAACAGGTCGACCGCTTTCAGACCAGGTTGTGTGGCCATATTCGGCGCCTGCCAGAAACGCTGCACCCGGTCGACATCCTTCGGTGCAAAATCCATGTGCGCGACCAATTGGTTCGCGAGACCGCCAACTTCGCGCCCCCCCATGGCATTGGGCTGGCCCGTCACGGAAAATGGCCCGCAGCCGGGCTTCCCGATACGTCCCGTGACCAAGTGGCAATTAATTATCGCATTGACCTTGTCTGAGCCTGCCGAGGATTGATTCACACCCTGAGAATAGATGGTTACCGTCGCGGGCGTCTGCTCCACCCACTGAAAGAAGGTCCGCAAGTCAGATTCTGGCAGCGCTGTGGCTATGGAAAGTTCGGCCAGTCCGAGGGGCCCTGAGGCATCCAGCGCTGCGTCCAGCCCCTTGGTGTGCGCATTAACGAACGACGTATCATGAGCGTCGCTCGCAGCAAGGTGAGCAAAGAGCGCATTGAACAACAGAACATCTGCTCCCGGACGGATCGGAAGATGAAGGTCAGCTGCATCGGTGGTGGCCGTCTTGCGGGGATCGATAATGACGAGGCGCGTGCCACGCTTTTCCCTTGCCGCCAAGATCCGATTGTGAAGCACGGGGTGGCACCAGGCCAGGTTACTGCCCACCATCACAACAAGGTCAGCCCGTTCCAGGTCCTCATAACAGCCGGGAACCGTATCCGAACCGAACGCGCGCTTGTGACCGGCCACGGAAGACGCCATGCAAAGTCGCGAATTCGTGTCGATATTCGCCGACCCTACAAAGCCTTTCATGAGCTTGTTGGCGACATAATAGTCTTCTGTCAGAATCTGTCCGGAGACATAGAGCGCGACACTATCGGGCCCATGGGTAGCAATCGCCTCTGAAAATCCGTTGCCGATTTTGTCCAGAGCAAAATCCCAACTCGCCCTCTCTCCAGAAATGGTTGGAAACAGCTGGCGTTCGTCCAGATCCAGCGTCTCCCCCAACGCAGATCCTTTCGAGCAAAGTCGGCCAAAATTCGCCGGATGATCGGGATTCCCGCGCACTGTGGCGGCTTCCCCACCTTCGTCAGGTTTGACCAGAACGCCGCAGCCCACACCGCAGTAAGGGCATGTTGTGGAGACTTCTTCTGCTGTCGGGCGCATACGGTCCATTGGGGGGGTCAGCCGGATTGAAGACCGATGTAAACTCGGCCACCTTCCCGAATTTCGATTGGGTAGGTGCGCACGCAACCGGTGTCGGCGCCGCGCGCCCTGCCCGTCTCCAGATCAATCACCATCGCGTGCAGGGGACATGAGACCGCAGTATCATGTACGATCCCTTCGCTGAGTGGCCCCCCCTTATGCGGGCAGACATTCTGGATCGCGAACACGGTGTTCGCTGCGGTCCGAAACACGGCCACTTCTTCAGCATCGAGCGTTACCCGCCGAGACCCCCGGAGGGGAATATCGTCAACCCCACACAGCTCGGCCCATGACATAATGGCGGTCTGAGTACTCATTCGATCTATCCCACCGGTTCGAGTTTTTTGAATTCGTGCGCATCAACCCCGCCTGTAGCCCGCTCTGCCCAGGGATCGATTTGAGCGAAACGCTGGGAGTATGCGAAGCGCTCGACCAAATTTGCCCGGTTTTCAGCGTCTTCGACAATTTGCGCCTGAACCCGGTCGATGCCGACCCGCGCGGCCCATTTGTAGATGCGCTCAAGATAGAAGCCCTGCTCGCGATAGAGCTGGAGCACGGCCGTACACATTTCGATCGCCTCTGCTTCGTCGGTGACCTTTGTCAGCAATTCCGTAGCCTTGACCTCCATACCGGCCGCGCCGGCGAAGTGAATTTCGTATCCACTGTCAACGCAAACCACACCAATATCCTTGCAAGTGGCTTCCGCACAGTTTCGAGGGCATCCGGAAACAGCCAGCTTCACCTTGTGGGGGGTCCACGATCCCCACATGAGCTTTTCAAGCTTGATCCCAAGGCCGGTCGAATCCTGCGTTCCGACCCGGCACCAGTCGGTTCCGACGCATGTTTTCACCGTGCGCAGGGATTTTCCGTATGCATGGCCGGAGACCATGCCCGCCGCATTCAGATCTGCCCATACGGCTGGGAGGTCTTCTTTCTTCACGCCCAACATGTCGATGCGCTGCCCGCCTGTATATTTCACCGTAGGAATATCGAACTTGTCCACAACGTCTGCAATCGCTCGCAACTCACTTGCTGTGGTCACGCCGCCCCAAGTGCGAGGTACGACAGAATAAGTCCCGTCTTTCTGAATATTGGCGTGGACGCGCTCATTGATGAAGCGAGACTGATTATCGTCGACATACTCGCCTGGCCATGCTGCCAAAAGATAGAAATTGAGCGCTGGTCGACACTTGGCGCACCCACAAGATGTTTTCCAGCCCAGCTCCTGCATGATGGCAGGAATGGATCTCAAGTCCTGAGAGGCAATCAAACGCCGCACATCATCATGGCCTAGATCCGTGCACTGGCAAACCGTGCGCTTAGCGGAAGCCGTGAACGCATCTCCCAACTTGAAGGCTAGCAGACTTTCCACCAGACCCGTGCACGTTCCGCATGATGACGACGCCTTGGTACAAGCTCTTACGCCATCCAGGTCGGCAAGCCCGTTCTCGTCGATAGCCGAAAGGATCTGTCCCTTGGAAACGCCGTTACAACCACAGATCTCTGCCTCATCCGGCAAGGCTGCAACGGCCGCCATAGGGTCCAGGGGAGTCCCTCCGGCATAGGATTGGCCAAATATGAGCGTGTCGCGTTCATCCTCCTCTATGAATTCCGCCTTTTTTATCTTGTCGAAAAACCATGCTCCATCGGATGTTTCTCCATATAGAACAGCCCCGATCAGTCGCCCTTCTTCGAGGATCAGGCGCTTGTAGATACCGCGCCCAGGATCTCGGTACACAATTTCGTCGCGATTATCTCCTTCAGCAAAATCTCCTGCGGAATACAAATCTACCCCAGTGACCTTCAGCTTTGTTGCGGTCTCAGAATGGGAGAATTCCGTTTTCCCCTGTCCCGTCATTACTTTTGCGCAAATCTGCGCCTGTTCGAACAAGGGGGCGACAAGCCCATAGCAATTTCCATCGAACTCGACGCATTCTCCAACGGAATAGATGTTCGGGTCGGACGTTTGCATCACGCCATTGACCTTGATGCCCCGGCCGACTTCCAGACCGGCTAGCTTGCCAACCTCGATATTTGGCCGAATTCCAACCGCCATGACGACGAGGCTGGCAGGAATCTCCGTTCCGTCTGCCAGTCGTACTCCGTCAACCTTGCCGTCCCCATAGATCTCCTTGGTATTCGCCCCTGTCAGGATCGTAATGCCCCTATTGGCGAGCTCCTTTTCCAGGAGATACCCTGCGGACGGATCCAGTTGGCGTTCCATCAATGTCGGCGCGAGGTGAATAACCGTGACGTCCATTCCTCTCAGACGCAGACCGGCGGCAGCCTCCAGCCCAAGGAGGCCGCCGCCGATCACCACCGCCCTTGAAGCCGGCTGGCAGGCCTCAATCATCGTGTGGGTGTCGTCCAGGTCGCGGTACGCGATAACACCAGGCAGGTCGTGACCGGGTAATGGAATGATAAACGGATTTGATCCAGTCGCGATGACAAGTCGATCATACGGGACATCGCCTTTTTCACCGATGACGACTTTCCGTTTCCGATCCACTTCCAGAACCTTTTCGCCGAACCGGCAATTAACTCTATGCCCAGCATACCAGTCATCGTCATGAGTGACGATTTCCTGATAGGTCTTTTCGCCCGAGAGGACGGGAGACAGCATGATCCGGTTATAGGTTCCGCGCGGCTCCGCATTGAACAACGTAACGCTAAAGCGGTCCGGTGCAGCCTCCACGAGGTTTTCCAGCAACCGTCCGGCTGCCATCCCCGCACCAATAATCACAAGTTTTTCCTGGGGCATGTTTCTATTCCCCCTCAGTCACTATTTGTTTGAAGACGGACGATATGAACATTACGCCGCCTCCGTCTCTGACTCAGACTTTGATTCCGAATCTGATTTGGAGCTGTGAGCGCCCTTCTCATACTCTTCGAGGAAACTCAGAACCTGTTCGCGGTAGTGGTAATAATCTGGATGTTCGAGCAAAGCCTTGCGCGTGCGGGGGCGCGGGATATCAACTTCCATGACCTTCCCGATCCGCGCATTCGGTCCATTGGTCATCATGATGACCCGGTCCGCAAGCAGGATGGCTTCATCCACATCATGCGTCACACACGCGGCTGTAACCTGTGTGCGCTGCCACACTTCCATGAGCACTTCCTGAAGCTCCCAGCGCGTCAGGCTATCAAGCATCCCGAAAGGTTCATCCAGTAACAACAATTTGGGCGAAAGAGCGAAAGCGCGAGCAATGCCAACACGCTGTCTCATCCCGTTCGAGAGATCCGCCCCCAGCTTGTCCATGGCTTCGCCCAGGCCAACCTTGTGCAGGTAGTATTCCACCACCTGCTCGCGCTCTTCGCGAGTTGCATCTGGGTAAACACGGTCCACGCCTACGGCGACGTTCTGCTTTGCTGTCAGCCAGGGAAACAGAGAGGGAGCCTGAAAAACCACGGCCCGATCCGGGCCGGCCGCCGCAACTTCCCGATTGTCCAGAATGATCCCGCCACGGCTGACCTCGTTCAGACCGGCCGTCATCGTCAGGACAGTGGACTTGCCACACCCCGAATGACCAATAATCGAAACAAACTCACCCTTCCTCACTTTGATATCGAACCCGTCGACCACGGTGAGTGGCCCCTTGGGTGTAGGATAAACTTTGCTCACCTGGGAATATTCAAGAAAGCGATCATCGTTGAAGCCTGAGGTTTCAGATGCCTCACGGTATGCTTTTGGCTTGCCCAATGTGATTGGGGTCACCTCCGGCAAGGGTGGCTCGACTTGGGCCCGCTTCTTCGCAATTCCGACATCCATCAAATATGCGGTAACGTCGCGGCGAAGCGTCTTGAACGTCTCGTCATGATTCATGGCGGTGCGATCTCGCGGGCGCGGCAAATCTACTTTGAATGATGGTCCGAAGGTCGCGTTCGGTCCCGGGTTCAGAGGGATGATACGATCCGCCAGAAGCAGGGCTTCATCCACATCATTTGTGATGAGGACGACCGTCTTCCGGTCCTGTTCCCAGATGGAGGTGATCTCATCCTGAAGGTTAGCCCGTGTAAGTGCATCAAGGGCCGACAGAGGCTCGTCCAGCAGCAGGACTTCCGGATCCATGGCGAGCGACCGGGCGACCGCCACTCTCTGGCGCATACCGCCTGAAAGCTCTGCCGGGCGCCGGTCGACGGCATGGCTGAGGCTGACCATGTCGATGTACTTTTGCGCCCGTGCATTGCGCTCTGCTTTGCTTTCCTTTCCGAACACCGCATCAACAGCCAGGAGAATGTTCTCCTTCACAGTCATCCACGGCATCAGCGAATAGCTCTGGAAGCAGACGGCCCGGTCCGGTGCAGGTCCTTCAACAGTTTCTCCCCGAAAAGTTACTTCACCCCTGTTCGGAAATTCGAGACCAGCCATGAGACTGATAAGGGTTGATTTTCCAGACCCGGAGAACCCGACAATCGCGACGAACTCCCCTTCTTCCACAGCCAGATCAATGTCATGGAGGACATCTACGCGATCAGAATCGTCACCAAACCATTTCGACACATTCTTCAGATCAAGGATCGACATATTCTCTTTCCTCTATCGCGTGCTGGTATGCGTGAACATGGTCTGCAAGGCGTACATGACCCGGTCGAGCAGGAAGCCGATAATCCCGATCGTCAGAACTGCGACAATGATCTTGGCCAGTGATTGCGACGACCCATTCTGGAATTCATCCCACACAAATTTTCCTAATCCCGGATTCTGCGCAAGCATCTCCGCTGCAATCAAAACCATCCAGCCAACACCCAGGGACAGGCGCATACCTGTAAAGATAAGCGGCAACGCAGATGGCAGGATGAGCTTTGTGATTTGGGTGTGTGGCTTCAGTTTCAAAACTTTGCCCACATTGACGAGATCCTTGTCTACAGATGCCACGCCAAGCGCCGTGTTGATCAATGTGGGCCACAGGGAACACAGGGTCACCGTGATTGCCGACGTCAGAAAAGACTTCGAAATCCCAGAATCTGTCGCAACGGTCGCAGAGACAATCATGGTGACAATGGGGAGCCAGGCCAGCGGCGACACCGGTTTGAATATCTGGATCAGAGGATTGAACGCCGCATTCATGGTCGACGACATGCCCATCACGATGCCAAGGGGAGCCGCGATCACCACGGCCAGAAAAAAGCCGAAAAAGACCGTCTGAAGGCTTGTCCATATCTGCTGGTAAAAAGTCTGTTTGCCCGTATAGGAAACGCGGGACACATCGCCTTCACGCCCGGCCGCGATCAGGGCGTCATTGCGTGCAGCCTGACGCTCATAGAATTGTCCGGCTTTCTGCTTTTCCTGCAGATGATCCTTGTGAAGCACCACCGCCTGCTCCCAAACCTGGGCTGGCCCGGGGATCGCACCAAGCGATGTCTTGACCTGGGGCGCCAGAACAGCCCACGCCGCCAGAAAGGTCAGAATAGCAACGATCGGCACGACAAGCCGCCGGCCCAATAATGGCAGGTTTCGCTTGGGACTGTCACCTGCGGCCATCATGAGCAGCGGCGTCACCCAGGACAATGCAAACACATCAAGAAATTTCGAAGCCTTGTTAATGCCCGAGAATACTTTTTCCTGACGTTCGCTCTTTGAGTCTGCGCTCTCCTTTTCGGAGACTTCGCGGGTGATCTCGGAAGGGCTCCCAACGACCTGCTCATCGACAGATGCGTCAACCTTGTTGAAAACAATACTTCCCATCTTATTGACTCCGATGGTTGGAAAATTTGAGAACATGGGCCGGCAATCTGGTGGCCCGCTCTAGCCCGCTGGTCATTCGATGACTTCGCCCGCAGCAACGGTCTGGCTGGACTTCAGCCCTATCGTCAGGCTTTCAAGGTACGCATTCGGCTGGCGTCCGTCATAAGAGACGCCATCAATGAAGTCTGATGTGACTGGCTTGTAACCATCTGTTTCCCAGGGGAAATCAGCAGCGTCCGCCAAGCCATCATCAACCAGGGACTGGGCGGCCTCGAGATATATGTCCGGCCTGTAAACTTCGCGCGCCGTCGCGTCGTACCACGCATCATCTTTGCTGTCGGAGATCTGACCCCACCGCCGCATCTGGCTAAGATACCAGACCGCATCCGAATAGTATGGGTACGTTGCATTATAGCGGAAGAAGACATTGAAGTCTGGCACCTCACGCTTGTCGCCACGCTCATATTCGAACGTGCCCGTCATCGAATTGGCGATCACATCCGCGTCCGCGCCGACATATTCGGAACGCGCCAGAATTTCCACCGCTTCAGCCCGGTTCGCGTTGTCATTTTCGTCCAGCCACATAGCTGCCCGGATAAGGGCGCGTGTAACTGCCTTCGTCGTCACTGGATTTTCTTCCGCGAATTCAGCGGTAATGCCGAAGACTTTTTCCGGATTGTCTTTCCAGATTTCGTAATCCGTGATGACCGGCACGCCGATCCCCTTGAAGACTGCTTGCTGGTTCCATGGTTCACCCACGCAGTATCCGTAAATCGTGCCAGCTTCGAGCGTTGCGGGCATTTGAGGTGGGGGTGTGACAGACAAGAGGGCGTCGGCCTGAATCTGGCCCGACACATCATCGGGCGAATAAAAGCCCGGGTGGATGCCCCCCGAAGCCAGCCAGTAGCGCAGCTCGTAATTGTGCGTAGAGACTGGGAACACCATGCCCATGTTGAACGGCTTGCCATCAGCGGCATATTCCTCGACCACAGGTTTCAGAGCGCTGGCGCTGATGGGATGCACCGGGCGCCCGTCTTCCATGCTCGGAATATTAGGACGCATCTTTTCCCAGACTTCGTTTGAGACAGTAATACCGTTGCCGTTCAGATCCATGGAGAACGGCGTGACGATATGGGCTTTTGTGCCGTAGCCGATGGTCGCCGCCAGTGGCTGGCCCGCCAGCATGT
>NZ_DFME01000135.1:0-2569 GCF_002375605.1 Hyphomonas sp. UBA3601
GGCGCTGACGCCGCGCTGGTGGTTTGCCCCTATTACAACAATCCCAACCAGGAAGGCCTTGAGGCCCATTTCCGCGCGATCAACGACTCGGTTGCGCTGCCGGTCCTGCTTTACAATGTGCCGGGCCGCACCGTGGTCGATCTTGCACCGGATACCGTCGCACGCCTCGCCCAATTGCCGAACATTGTCGGCATCAAGGATGCGACCGGCGATATGGACCGCGTTAGTCAGCATGCCGCGTCGATCCCTGAAGGCACCCAATTTGTTCAGCTGTCGGGCGATGACCCGAGCGCGCTCGGCCACCTTGCCATGGGGGGCATGGGTTGCATCTCGGTCACCGCGAACGTCATGCCGGAAGCCTGCGCCGCCATGCACACAGCTTTCCACGCCGGAGATCTCGATGAGGCCCGCGCGATAGAGCGCAAGCTGATTGCGCTGCACAAGGCCATGTTCTGCTCGCCATCGCCCGGACCGGCGAAATATGCCCTGTTCCGGCTCGGCCTCTGCACCGATGAGGTGCGCCTGCCGATCACCACCCCATCTGCAGAAAAACGGGCTGAAATAGATCAGGCCATGGCGCTTGCGGGCCTGAGCGCCTAAATCAGGGCGATGTCGAAGAAAAATCAGACCAAGGGCCGCTCGGATGGGCTGGTCGCGGAGAACCGCCGCTCCCGCCGCGATTATGCGGTCGAGGACACGCTAGAGGCCGGCATCATGCTGGTCGGCTCCGAGGTAAAATCCCTGCGTCAGGGCAAGGCCAATATTGCTGAAGCCTATGTCAGCCCGGAAGATGGCGGTCTCTACCTGATCAATGCGGATATCCCGATCTACAACGCCGCCAACCGGTTCAATCATGAGCCAAAGCGCAAGCGGAAGCTGCTCGTGTCAAAACGGGAACTGGCCAAGCTCTCGCAATCGGTTGAGCGGGCCGGTCGCACGATTGTGCCGTTGAAACTCTATTTCAATGAGCGTGGTATGGCCAAGATCCTCATTGGTCTCGCCACCGGGCGCAAGAGCCATGACAAGCGTGACGTCGAAGCAAAGCGAGACTGGCAACGCCAGAAGGCGCGAATCCTGAAGGAGGGGTGAGCACTGCCGCTCAGGCGGCGCGTAGTCTCCCGCCGCGAAGCCTCAACAGGCCCTGCCAGACAATCAGGGCGATCAAGGGGGCAAAGGCCAGCAGGAAGGGCCAGGCGGTCTGGCTGAAGCCTTCGGGAAACACTTGCGGCTGCCCCAGAAAAAGTGAACCGGATGCGATGAACATCGAGAAGCACATGCGCCAGAGGTGGCGGGAGATGCGCGCCGTGTAGGACAGCGCCTGTCGTAGGATCACGTTCAGTTCGCCAAACGCGGCGAAGCTGCCAGCTACAATGAACAGGATGAAGGCTTGAGGCGGCGAACCATCCACGGTGCCGCTTGGGCTGTTCGCGCCCATATACATGAATCCCACACCCATCAGTGTGATGCCGAGCGCTGTCGCCAGTCCTGTATAATGCCGCCAATTGACCCGGACAGGCCCGCGCTGCCTGACAGTAAGCAGAGCCGTGACGAGCAGGTACAGGGCCAGAATGCCGGCCACGAAATTGGGTCGCTGTCCTTCCTCCAGGAATGGAGCGACGCCCGCGCCGATCAGGTAAGTTATGAACATGGACACGAAGAAGATCTGCCCGGCAAGCCTGTGAAGAGGGCGGCCTTTGCGCGTCGCAATCGCGGCAACACCGGACACGAGCCCGATAGCCCCACCGCCGATGTGCGCATAGAGCAGGGCGTCTGTCGCCAGCCTGATCCAGAATGGTGCGTCCGGGCCGACTTCAAGTTTTGCGGCATGGGCGGCCCCGGCACCGAGGAATGCCAGTGCCAGAATGCATGTCAGAACCGGAACGGCATATCGGGGCATGGGATAGACCTTTATCGAAAATCAATATTATCGATAAACGGAAAATCCGCTATTGCAAACCCCTCAGTCGGAATCTGTCACTTTCTTCGCCATCGCGAACACATCCTCGAACATTTCCGGCGTCAGGCGGCGGGTGTTCGTGTTGTACCGGCTGCAATGATAGGATGAGATGAGCGCCAGGGGGCGGCCCTCAAATTCCACATCATAGTGCGTACCGTGGCCGAAGGGATAATCCTTCAGTTTCAGGCCGAGCGTGCGCACGGTGGAATCATGGGAAATCTTGCCGAGGCAGATCATTGCCTTCAGCTTCGGCAGCGCCGCAATGCGCGCGGCGAGGAAGGGACGGCACTGATTGATCTCGGCGCCGACCGGCTTGTTCTGTGGCGGCACACAGCGCACGGCATTGGTGATCATGGCGCGCTTCAGCTTCAGCCCGTCATCCGGCCGCGCATCATAGGTGCCGGTGGAAAAGCCGAACTTGTCGATGGTCGCATAGAGCAGGTCTCCGGCCCAGTCGCCGGTGAACGGTCGGCCCGTCCGGTTGGCCCCCGTTACGCCGGGCGCGAGGCCGATGATCAGCAATTCGGCATCCTCCGGCCCGAAGCTCGGCACCGCGCCATTGAACCAGTCCGGCTCTTTCACGGCGACCTCTTCCCGATACGCCACAAGGCG
>NZ_DFME01000135.1:2835-5123 GCF_002375605.1 Hyphomonas sp. UBA3601
GCAGCACTCCACCGCATGGCCGCGCGCTTCCAGTTCGGCGCGGGTTTCAGGCGGGATGCCGCTCTCCAGATGCACGACGCCCATATCGGTTTCACAGGCATCGCCATCAAGATCATCCGTCGGCTCGCAGCCGCCAACATGTTCCCAACGCGCGGCATCGCCCGCCTCCTGAAGCCCCATGTCGAAATCGACGAGGTTCAGGATGACTTGCACATGGCCCTGCGGCTGCATGCCGCCGCCCATCAGGCCGAAGCTCAGCCAGGGTTCGAACGGGCAGGCCTGTTCGATTGGCACGGCCCGCACCTGGCAGCCCGGCATGTCCTTCTTGAAGGCGAAAGCAGGGATGATCGTATGGAAGGGCCGCTTGCCGGGCTCGAAGACGTTTGGATGGGCCGGGTCGAGGCTGAACAACTGGCCCCGGTCCTGGAACATGAAACCGAGGCCATCCGCGACGAGCCCCGTGCCCATGCCGCGATAGTTCGACTGGATAAGGGACACCATCATGCCGTCCTTGTCCGTAACGGTTAGGTAGGTCGTGTCGCCGTCTTGGAGTTTTTTGTCTGCCTCAAGAATTATATCACTAGCTATCGGCAAGAGCGGTTTCCCCTCAGATGAAATTCGGAATCCACGCCCCGATTGTCCTGCAAAACTTGTGGGTTTGGTGATGTCGATTTGTTGAGAGCGATAATTAGCGTAGCGCTTATCAATAAACAGGTCTGGATCAACACCGCTAAAGGCGGGATCCGCATACCCCCGCGCGCGATCTTCGAATGCCAACCGCTTCGCTTCCACTTGCGCCATGATTGAGTCCGCCGACCCGAAGCCCATGCCGCGCAGGTCAAACCGTTCCAGCATTTGTAACATCTGTAGCGCCGCAATTCCCTGCGTGTTCGGCGGCAGTTCGCAGACCTTGTAGTCGCCGCGATAGGTCACGCAGATCGGCTCGACCCAGTCCCCGGTATGGGTGGCAAAATCCTCATAAGTCAGGAAGCCGCCGATCCGCTCGAAATAGTCGCCCATGATGTGGGCGGTTTCGCCGGAATAGAATTCGTCGCGGCCTTTATAGGCTATCCGCTCCAGCGTGTCGGCAAGGTCCGGATTGCGGAACAGGCTGCCTTCTTTCGGGGCGGGCGAGAAATAGGTCGCCTTCGCATTGTCGAACTCTTCCAGCATGCCGCTGTCAGCCGCTTCCTGCAGGCGCGTTGCGTTGCGGCCCCAATAATAGGCAATGACTTCCGGGATCGGCGCGCCGTCACGGGCGTACTGAATGGCCGGTTCGAGGTTCATGTTCATCGGCCGCTTGCCGAATTTGCCATGCAGTGCGTACCAGCCATCGACTGTGCCGGGCACAGTCACCGGCGCGGCGCCGAAGGGCGGAATCTCCTCGCCTTGCATGAATTCGTCGGCCTTGGCCTGCATGTCGTCCAGCGTTGCGCCCTGGGGCGAGCGGCCGGAGCCATTATAGCCGTAGAGCTGCTCGGTTTCCGGGTCCCAGACAATCGCGAACAGATCGCCGCCAATGCCGTTTCCGGTCGGCTCGACAAGGCCCAGCATCGCATTTGCGGCAATGGCCGCATCCACGGCTGATCCGCCGGCTTTCAGCACATCAAGCGCCGTCTGCGTGGCGAGGGGATGGGCTGTGGCGGCCGCGCCATTCGGGGCCACCACAGAAGAGCGCGTGCCAAGGTCCCGTCCGGTAATCATCCGGTCTCCCGGTCCCGGCGGCGTGGCTTCGGCATCCTTTTCTATGGATATCCGGACCACTTTCTTCTGCGTGACCTTGGCGGTGGCGTCTACTTGCGCCTCATCCTGCGCTGGCGGTGTAGCGCACGCGTACAATCCGATAGCCAGCGCTGTTGCGGCGATTGCCTGAATGGGTCTCATCAGCCTCTCCTGTTCTCATCTGACGAGAGCTTAGCGCGCTTTGGGGCAGAAGCGAGTCCCAGCGAGGCCGAACAAACGCGTCGCGCGGTTCCCATGCCCGGCCCACGGTTTCGAGATAGGAATGGATCAGTCCATCAAGCATAGCTCACCACCTCCCACTCGATGTCGTCATGGTCGTGGAAATAGAACCGGCTGCCGGGATCGTAGGTCTGGTGACTATGGGTGCGATAGCCGGCGGCGAGGATCTTCTGCTCGGTCGCGTCCAGATCATCCACCAGGATGCCGAAATGATTGACGGCGCCGGTCCGGTAATAGCTTTCCTCATCTGGCCGGTCTTGCTGGGGCAGCGCATACAGTGCGAGGTAATCCTCATCCGTGCCGACATGCACCGTATAGCCATCATA
>NZ_DFME01000135.1:5255-6730 GCF_002375605.1 Hyphomonas sp. UBA3601
GCGGTCTTCTTTGGATCACTGACGGTCACATTCACATGTTCGAACTTGGCAATACTCATTGTTTTCAACTCCATTTCTTCTTCATCAAATCTCTGATAAAGCTGTCGTAATTCCTCAACTTAAGTTGAGGTCAAGCGTGAAATAGGAGATTCTTTCATGGCAGTTCCGAAGGGCTTGGCGATCGGAGATGTGGCTGCGCGGACCGGCCTGTCGGTCTCGGCGATCCGTTTCTACGAAGGGCGGGGATTGGTTCACCCAGAACGGTCCTCTGGCGGCCAGCGTGTCTTCCTGCGCTCGGACATCCGTCGCCTGTCCTTTATCCTGATCGCCCAGCAGATTGGCCTGACCATCGAAGAGATCAGCCAGCTCCTGTCGTCATTGCCGGAGCGGCGTACGCCGACCAAGCGGGACTGGACCCGGATCAGTACGGCCTTCCGGCACATGCTGGATGAACGGATCGCGCTGATGGAGCGGACGCGCCGGAAGCTGGACGGCTGTATCGGTTGTGGCTGCCTGTCCCTGAAAAAATGCCAGCTTTACAATCCGGAGGATCGTGCGCGTGGGCTCGGCACAGGACCGCGATTCCTGCTTGAGGATGTCAGCGTGGTGTCGACCGAAACCTAGTCTTGGCGCTCTGGGGGTTGAGGGAAGTAATGGGTGGCCATGCGCGTGGCGATTTCCTGGCCCTTCACGGCAAAATCAGCTTCAGCCTCGACCGCGCGATTGTCACAGGTCTGGTAGATGCGTCCGGCGCTTGTGAAGGCCTCATTGAAGGCGTCGACCAGTGAGCTGCGGACCGCGCCGCGATTGGGCGCTTCGTACTTCAGCATGTCGGACATGTAGCGCCGCCAATACTGGTCATCGCGGCCATTGCACTTTACGCGGATCGCGTGGGCGGCGCCCAGCGTGGCTGCGAGATCGGTCGCATCGCGGAAATAATCCGGTCCACGAATCGGCAATCCCGATTGCGCTGTGCTTGCGCCGCAGAACATCACCGCGCTAAGCAGGAGAATATGAAAACCTGTTTGCTTCATGCGACGACTTTTGCGCGCATTCGTGAAAGGCTCAAGGGCCTTGAACATGAGATTGAGTTCATTGTCATGGATGAGGACGGTTTGTTCTCCCATGCCGGGGACGGCACCGTGGTTCACGATGTTCGGCCCGATATTGTCTTCGGGAATACGGATGTCTGGTTCGGGGATCATGCCCGCGACTTCATGATCGCCGTACTCAAGACTGGCGGGATAGATTGGTTCCAGTCCTCCGCGGCTGGGCTCGACAATCCGGCACTGATCTCCGTTGGCAAGATTTCCCGCACGTTTTGTTCCAACCACACGCAGTCCGAAGCCATGGCCGAATGGGCGCTCTGGCAGTCTTTCGACTTTTTCAAGAAGGGTCCGGAGCATCGCGCACAACAGGCCGAGGCTGACTGGAACCGGCTTGAGATGCGCGAGATGATGGGGGCGCGCTGGCTG
>NZ_DFME01000135.1:6876-12104 GCF_002375605.1 Hyphomonas sp. UBA3601
TCGGGTCGGCGGTCGGCAAGCGGGTCCAGCTACTCGGCGGTCATGTGACGGGCGCACGGCGCTCGCCTGGTCCGGCTGAGGGTGCTGATCATATTGTGCCGATGGCGCTGGTGAAGAGCGAACTCGAGCAAGCCGACGTGGTCCTGCTCAGCGTTCCGTTGACAGATGAAACGGCTGGCATGGTGGACGCGGAATTCCTGGCAGCCATGCGCCCGGATGCGCTGCTGATGAATCTTGGCCGTGGGCAATTGGTAGATGAGGCAGCGCTCGTCGCGGCGCTGGATGCGGGGCGCCCGGCCTTCGCCTCAATTGACGTCACCGCTGAAGAGCCTTTGCCAAGCGACAGCCCGCTCTGGCGCCATCCCAAAGTCGCGATCACACCGCACAACAGCGCCATGACCCAGGCGACCTATATTCGCGCGGACGAGACCTTTCTGGACAATCTCAAGCGCTATCTGGCCAATGAGCCGCTCAAGCACGTGGTGCCGCGCGAGACGTTTGCTGACTGAGCAGTGGAACTGCTTGGGCCGTCGGGCGTTCCGGTTGGCAGACATCTGCCACCGGAGGAATTCCCATGTCATCACTCATCCTGCGCTCCTTGCTGAGCGGCAGCGCCGCAATCATGCTCGTGGGCTGTGCGACCGCTGAACATCATGAGGCCACTGCACCCGACGCCATGACGGTCACTGGCACAAGCGGCACGCAGCTCACCGCTATCCCGCTCGAAACCTTTGACAGCGCCTGGGCGATGACGTTCCTGCCGGATGGCCGCGCACTCGTCTCAGAAAAGGATGGTGATCTCTGGCTGCTGGATACCGCGGGCAAGAAACTGGGCGAAATCGCCAACGTCCCTTCGGTCACGGCAATGGGGCAGGGAGGTCTGGGGGACATCATCGTCCACCCGGACTTCGCTGAGAACGGCACCGTCTTCATTTCCTACGTTGAACGCGATGAGACGGATGAGAGTTTGAGCGGAGCAGCCGTTGAGCGGGCAACGCTGACCCTTACCGCCACGGGCGGCACATTGGAGGGGCGCGACGTGATTTGGCGCCAGACGCCAAAAGTGAAAGGCAACGGCCATTACGGCCATCGTCTTGCCATCGCACCGGATGGTCATCTCTTCATCGCCTCAGGAGAGCGCCAGAAATTCACTCCGGCGCAAAATATGGCCATGAATCTGGGCAAGGTCGTTCGTGTCAATCAGGACGGGTCTGTTCCGGAGGACAACCCCTTCTTTGGAAACGGCGCGGTTGCGGACCAGGTATGGACGCTTGGTCATCGCAATCCGCTGGGCATTGCATTTGACGGGCAAGAGCGCCTCTGGGTGGTTGAAATGGGTCCGAAAGGCGGGGACGAGTTGAACCTGATCGTACGGTCCGAGAATTACGGTTATCCCGAAGTTTCTGAGGGCGATCATTATAGCGGCAAGCCGATCCCGACACATGAAAGCAATCCGATTTTCGAGGACCCGGCGATCGCTTGGGTCCCAGCCATCAGCCCGGCCGGTTTGGTATTCTATGATGGAGAGATGTTTGCCGATTGGCAGGGCAATGCATTCATCGGAGGGCTGTCTTCGCAAGCTTTGATCCGCGTTTCCTTCGAGACTGAGCCGACTGACAATCTCGGACAACCGCCCAAGGATGGTCAAACCGAGCCGGTTGCCAGGGAAGCCGAGCGCTATGAATGGGGAAAACGCATTCGCGAAGTCGAGCAAGGACCAGACGGCGCGCTCTATGTTCTGGAAGACAAGGAAGGTGGCCGCCTGATCAAGCTGACACCGGCCGCCGCGCAGTAAAACGATTTCAGCCGGGCCTGTGGGCCCGGCTGTATATGTTTCCGGCGTGATGATTTCTATGCGGTCGCTTTGGTCCGCAGGCTGGCCATCCGGTCGATGGCTGACTCGGCATCGCGCATGATGTCCGCCACGATCTCCGCGACGGGCTTGACCTCTCTCACGCCGCCAGCCGACTGGCCCATGGCGAAGCAGGAGGTGTCCGCATCGAGTTTGGCTTCGTCCGTAATCCCGCCGATGCCGCCAATTACGCCTGTCCGGGTAGAGTGGATGGCCTGGTGCGGGAAGGGCTGAATGTCCTGCGGGCGCGTTTCCCAGTCATTGATATAGTCATTCGTGCGGCAACGCATCGGCTTACCGGAATAGCACCGCGTGCGTGTTGTATCAGTATCGCCCGCGCCGACGACCGTGTCCTTGTACATCTGAGCGGCATGGGCCTCGGTCGAGGCGATGAATCGCGTACCCATCCAGACGCCGCAGGCTCCCAGAGCGAGCGCTGCTGCGAGGCCGCGGCCATCATAAATGCCGCCTGCCGCGATCACCGGAATGTTCACGGCTTCCACGGCTTGTGCCACCAACGGCATCGTCCCCACCAGACCGGTATGCCCGCCGCCTTCGCCGCCCTGCAGGATGACCGCATCGCAGCCAGCCTGTTCGGCCTTGATGGCATGCTTCACCGCGCCGCCAACGACCATGACTTTCACATTCGCCTTTTGCAGGCGCTCCATGATCGGCATCGGAACGCCGAGACCGGCTATGAAACTGTCGGCACCATTGTTGATGATGACATCCACGCTTTCTTCAAGGCTTTCCGGACTGGCGGCCAGCAAGTCCACGCCGAAGGGCCGGTCGGTCAGTTCGCGCACGCGCTTCATCTGGCCTTCAATGAAGTCCGGGGTCGTCCCCGCCATGCCGAGCACGCCGTATCCGCCCGCATTGCACATGGCCGCACAAACTTCGGCGTAGGACACACCGCCCATGCCCGCGAGCATGATGGGGTGTTCGGTATTCAACATTTCTGTGAGTGCGGTTTTTATGGCCATGACGGCGTCTCCCTGACTTTATGAACTCTTCTGAAAAGACCGTAATTTGCCGTCCTTGCGTCAACGCAAGGCTGTTTGACCAAGCGCCGTTCTTGGCAGGGAGTGGGGCGCTGATTGGCTCCAAACCTATCCACGTGATTCGGGCGCAAAGCGGAACCGGACCCTGTTTCAACGCGATTGGCGGGTTGAAAGACCATTCGCTTGCGAATCGGAGACGGTGATATTTAGGGGGGAAGGTGATGAAGAAGTGCCCGAATCGGCCCAAATCTGCGCCGTTCGAGCGCGAATTCGCTGTTTTGGGCGCAGTTCGCGCAAAAAGCGCTGCATCAGACCTTCAGCTGAAACCATCTTTGCGTCGTGGTCGGCAGATGTTAAACCTCTGCCCGGTCATCTTTGACCTGAAGTAGGGGAATAAAGCATGAAACAACTCCTGATTATCGGTGCCGCTGCGCTTGTGCTGGCTGCATGCGCTGCAGAAGAAACAACGGCTCCTGAAGATACGACGGCTGCTGAATCCATCGAAGAAGCTGCAGATGATGCTGCTGATGCAATGGACGAAGCTGCTGCCGATGCAGGCGACGCGCTCAGCGAAGCTGGCGACGACATTGAAGCGGCTGCGGAAGATGCAGGCGATGCAATGGACGAAGCAATGGATGACGCTGAAGAAGCTGTCGACGACGCTGCGGACGAACTTGAAGAAGAGCCAACCGAGTAATCGGTCTGGTCCTACCAGAATTGAAAAGGGCTGCCCTCGGGCAGCCCTTTTTTTGTGAGACCAGGCGGCCGATCAGAATTTCTGGTACGCGCCGTCTACCAGCAGCGTGTCGCCCGAGTGGAAGCTCGAAGCGTCAGACGCCAGATAGACGGCAATTCCGCCGAAATCCTCCGGCTTGCCCCAACGACGGATTGGAACGCGCGCAATGACCTTGCTGTTGAAAACGTCGCTGTCCTGCGCGCCATCCGTCATGTCAGTCGCGATCCAGCCCGGCAGAATGGAATTTGCGCGGATTTGATAGCGGCCATATTCGACGGCGATGGCATTCATCATGGCGATGAGTCCGCCCTTGGTATGGCCATATGCCTGATTGCGCGCTGCACCCGACAGCGCTGCGAGCGAGGCTGTTCCGATCAGGGAGCCACCTGGATCGCCAGCCTTGGCACGCTTGACCATGGATTTGGCGGCCTCGCGCAAGGTCAGGAAGGCGCCTTCCGAGTTGATTCGTTGATTGAACTGCCACGTTTCCAAAGTCATTTCATGGAAATTGGCCGCGCCGCGCCCAATCCCGGCATTGGCGATACAGGTATCGATTCGACCGTACTCTTCTTCGGTTTCGGCCATGGCCTTCACGATTTGGTCTTCCTCGGCCACGTCGACCTTCTTTGAAGACGCTTTGCCAGTTCCGAGACCTTCGAGCTTTTTGAGGGCCGCAGCGTTGTCATCTTCCTTGCGTCCCCAGATCACGACATCCGCATTGGAGGCAGCGAGCGCTTCGGCCATGCCGAGGCCAATGCCTTTGTTGCCGCCAGTGATGACGCAGACCTTTCCGGCCAAGTTGAATGGGGCGTATGTCATATTGTGTCCTCCGCGACTTTTTTGCTTGGGCAGCAGATCAAGCGGGTGACGTAGGGGCGGTCAAGCTTCGTTTGAGCTGTGAACTATATGGCGCGCGGAATCGATGATGCGACGGGTTTCGTCCCATAGCGGCAAGGTGGCCAGCCTGTCAGGACTGATCCACTCGGCATGGGCTGCGTCGTCCCCGGCTACCGGGTTTCCGGATACCCAAACCGCAGCATAGTCGAACAACAGGTAGTGACGGGTCACGTCGCCGGTCTGGCGCGAGGTGAAGATCGCGTCCACGACATCTACCAAGCCCACGAGCCGTGCGGTGATCCCGGTCTCTTCGGCGACCTCGCGCAGCGCCGCACGCGGCGCGCGCTCGCCCGCTTCGATCCGGCCGCCGGGCAGGGACCATTCGCCTTGCAAGGGTTTGGTGCCCCGCTGGATCAGAAGAACATCGTCTCCCCGAAAGCAGACCGTGCCGACCGCCGGGACCACGCTTCTGGAACTGGCGTTTGCCACGCTCAAGCTTCGCAAAGGGCGCGCAGTTTCACCAATTCGGCCTCGAGATGCTGATCCGAGCGTGCGAGCGGGTTACCCGTGCGCTGCTGGATTCGATGGATTAGCGGCATCCTCAGCAGTGGAATGACAGATGGCTCTGTCCCGACGAGCTTGGCCGCGCCCAACACATTCTTGCGCTTGAGTGCGGTCAGGATCTGATCGAATATCACGGCGCGCCGGATCGACTTCAGGCGAGCGGCATGGGCGGCGGTGACTTCCGCGTGTGGGGTCGGCTGGCGGAGCGCTTCGCCGGCCGTCTGTTCGAGCGCGTCCA
>NZ_DFME01000135.1:12248-14416 GCF_002375605.1 Hyphomonas sp. UBA3601
CTGTTCGAGCGCGTCCAGCGCCACGGCATCAAGCCGGTGAGATATGGAATTGCCATGCTTGCGATAGAAATACATCACGTCCGGCACGCTCATCATCCGCGCTCCGGTCGATAACAGCCGCACGATCAGATCGTAATCTTCGCCAATCCGCATCGTCTCATTATAGCGAAGCGAATTGGCTTCCAGCGCGCTGCGGCGGATCAGTGGCTTGGCATAACCGAGCTTGCTGCCCCGTCCATAAAGCATGTTCGCCTTGATGTATTCGCTCTCCATGATCCTGGCCGGGCGATCCCGCAAATCCCCCTCGAACATCGTGAAGATATTGGCGGGACCGTCGGACTGGAACACGGCAAGATTGTCGATCAGGATATCTGCGCCGGTGTCTTCGGCGGCGGTCAGCATGCGCTCCAACCGGTCGGGACGGATCAAGTCATCGCTGTCCACGATGGCGACCCAATCGCCTTTGGCGCGTTCCAGTGCGTGGTTGCGAACCGGGGCAGGTCCGCCATAACGCGTGCCGCTGAAGACGCTCAGTCGCGCATCCTGTTTCGCGATTTCCTGGGCAATCTCGACGCTCCGGTCGCTGGACCCGTCATCCACAAGGATCAGTTCCAGCGCCGTATTGGTCTGATTCAGGACGGATCTTATGGCGCTGGCAAGAAATGCCTCGCAATTATAGTTCGCCATGATGACCGAAATCATGGGTTTTTGCGGAATCTCATACGCCACGGCGGCCCACCTGTTCATCCTGCTTGGTTACCCCGCTTTTATCGCAAGGCCTGTGCCAATATCGACCAAAATCGACATGAATACCCACATTCCTGTTTTGCGGACGTGGCGCCGACCGGACAGGCATCCTACGCCTGTGGTCAGGTCTCATTAAGACCGCACCGGCAAAGTAATATCTCGGTTCAAGTGACAGGAACACCGCCATGGCAAAACAGAAGCAGCGGCAGATCAGCCTCGCGCTCCAGGGTGGCGGTGCGCATGGCGCCTATACTTGGGGTGTGCTCGATCGGCTGATCGAGGAAGATGATCTTGAAATCAAGGCGATCTCCGCGACGTCCGCCGGGGCGATGAATGCCGTCGCATTCTCGGCGGGCATGGCTGAAAACGGCGTGCAGGGTGCGAAGGATACGCTGGAAGCCCTCTGGCAGGGGATCTCCAAATCTTCCCGCAATGTCACGCCTTATGGCGCGCTCAGTCCGATCGTGTTCGCCTATGCCAGTGCCATGTCGAGCCTGGCGAGCCCTTACGACCTCAACCCATTCAACATCAACCCGCTCCGCGATGTGGTGGAGCAGGTAATCGACTTTTCGAAAGTGGATGAGTCGGGCATCCAACTGTTCCTGTCGGCGACGAATGTCGAATCCGGCCATGTCACCGTGTTCAGTGATGGGGACATCTCCCTCGACGCAGTGCTCGCCTCGGCATGCCTGCCGCAAACCTTCAAGGCCGTGGAGATTGATGGGCAGGCTTATTGGGACGGAGGCTTCATGGGCAATCCCAGCCTCTTTCCCCTGATCTATTCCGGCGCCCCGCGTGACGTATTGCTGGTCATGCTCAACCCGATCCGCCGCGACGGTGTTCCGAAACGTGCCGGGGAGATTCAAGACCGGATGAACGAGATCAGTTTTAATGCCGCCCTGATCGGAGAGCTGCGTGCCATCGCCTTTGTCCAGCGATTGCTTGATGATGGCATGTTGAAAGAGCCAATGCTCAAAAAATACCGCCGTCTGAACATCCATGCCATCAAGGGTGGGCAAGACCTCATGGAGTTCAGCCTAAGGACCAAATACGATACGAGCTGGGACTTCCTGACCAAGCTGAGGGACATTGGCCGGGCGGCGGCGGAAGGTTGGCTTGGCGAATGCGGAGAACTGATCGGCACCAACCAGACCCACCTCGATTTGCGCCGGGAATTTTTCGAGGGCTAGACCCGCTTCAGGAACCAGATCCGCGCTGCGCCATAGTCGCGTGTCTCGACCGGCTCCCATCCGTCTGGCGTGATCGTTTCGTCCGATCCGGTCTCGACCACGGCAAGCGCATTCTCGGCCAGCCATTTTCCAGATACCAGGCCGGCCAGTGCGGGTTCGACGAGGCCCTTACTATAGGGCGGGTCGAGGAAGGCGAGCGTGAAGGGGACGCCGGCGCTGGCGGGCTTCTCG
>NZ_DFME01000054.1:0-493 GCF_002375605.1 Hyphomonas sp. UBA3601
ATTCGGGTCACAGAGCAACTTGTTGCCTGACCTGGGCCCACGGCGCGTGGCGATTCCCAGTTGAATATGGAATCCGATACCCATGAAACAGAGAGCCGTCGGCACCCCCGATGAGCAGAATTACGCCAAGCAAGCCCAACCTCGGATCACGAATCGAAACGAGACAGACTTGAACAGCGGGGTGAAATAGGATAACCATTCCTGACACCGGTGTCATTCGGTGATAAAATAAATATCGGGAGGAAAATTAGAATGCGGGTATCCACCAGAGTCAGAATCCTTGCGGGCGTGTCCCTGGCCAGCCTAATGCTGTCAGGTTCCATAGCGTATGCGCAGGAAACCATAGATGAACCATCGGCAGATGAGGCAGACCAAGTACTCGACAGTGTCGTGGTAACCGGTTTCCGTGATTCACTTGCTGAAGCACTTGATCTCAAGAAACAATCGACCGGAGTGGTCGATGCCATCGTCGCTGAAGACATTGCCGCTTTTC
>NZ_DFME01000054.1:533-1842 GCF_002375605.1 Hyphomonas sp. UBA3601
AGACCTGAACCTCGCTGAATCGCTTCAGCGCATTCCCGGCATCGCGATTGATCGTCAGGCTGGCGAAGGTCGGCGCATCACGGTGCGAGGCCTCTCGGGCGACTTCACGCGTGTGCGCATCAACGGTATGGACGCCTTGTCCACCGGTGGTGGATCAGACGCCTCTGGTGGTACAAACCGCAGCCGCTCGTTCGATTTCAATACATTTGCGTCCGAGTTGTTCAGCCAACTGGTTGTTCGAAAGTCACAGTCCTCGTCCATTGAGGAAGGATCGCTTGGTGCAGTTGTCGAACTTCAGACGGCGCGTCCTCTGGACTATGACGATGGGTGGACCTTCTCGGCATCCGCACAGGCCCTCTACAATGATCTCGTAGAAGACACGTCGCCTCGCCTTGCCGGCCTAGCTTCCTACAAGAACGACACTGGCACGTTTGGCGCGCTGGTTTCTGCAGCATTTCAAGACCGCACAATCCGCGAAGAAGGCTTTTCTTCTGTCCGATTTGATGATCAAGGCACATTCCGTTCTGTGAACGGCGCAGGCTGTATTGGCGCGGACCCGATGCCAGCTGCCTGTGAGGAAGTCCGCAACTCCTATTATGCGCGCATCCCGCGCTATGGTCGCCTCACTTATGATCAGGAACGCACCGGTCTAACCGGCGCACTACAATTCCGTCCAACTGACCGGACCACAATCACGGTGGAAGGACTCTACTCTGAGCTGGATGCACAGCGCGACGAAGAGTTCCTGCAAGTCTTCGTACGATCGAATACCGACAATATTGCGGTAACGGACTACAACGTGAATAGCGATGGCGTTCTGGACTATCTGCAAGGCGATGTCCTCGCCGATACGAGCAATGGCATCATCCCGATGCGCAGCGAACATCGCCGGGACTACTACACGACCGAGTTCACGCAGCTGACACTCGAAGTCGAACACGACTTCTCCGACACGCTGCGGGGTTCTTTCTTTGCAGGTCAGTCCTCATCCAGCTTCGATAACCCGGTTCAGGCGACAGTTTTCTTTGACGCTGCCAACCCGGTCGAAGGTTATAGCTATGATTTTCGGAACGATTTGAATCTCCCGGCCATCAGCTATGGCAACACGGATGTAACGGATCCGTCCCAATTCCTGTTCACGCAGTTCCGGAATCGCCCTCAGGGGTCTGACAATGATTTCGAGACCGTCCGGGCCGATCTGTATTATGACTTCTCCCCAACCATGACATTGTCGGGTGGACTGAGTTTCAAGAAATATGACTTCTCGACACGCGAAATACGTATCGACGGCAATGTCGCAGATCTCGAC
>NZ_DFME01000054.1:1984-2462 GCF_002375605.1 Hyphomonas sp. UBA3601
TCGCAGATCTCGACGGCTTCACCGAGCCGCCAGTCGTCAGTGGTGACTTGGTTGGACTGGTAAGCGGTTATGGAAACGGACTGGACTACGGCTCCAACGATACGTCGTGGGTTAGCGCCAATTGGGACGCCGCCATCGACTTGAGCGGCATCCTGGATATCACAGGGGACATCGGCTCAAGGCCTCAAAGCAACCGTTCGGTCGAAGAAGAAGACTTGGGCGGCTACGTCCAGCTCGACTTCGAAACCGACCTGTCAGGCATGAATCTCCGTGGAGATATCGGTGCGCGGTATGTTGAAACGACTACCACTGCTTCGGGTTATGTGCCTGGCAGTGGCGGACTTGCGCTCCGCACGGTGGAAAACTCCTATACAGATTTCCTTCCGGCGCTGAACCTTGTTCTGGAAGCCTCCGACCAAATTCAGTTCCGCGCTGGCGTCGCCAAAGTCATGGCCCGACCATCGCTCGGAAATCTGAC
>NZ_DFME01000054.1:2643-4704 GCF_002375605.1 Hyphomonas sp. UBA3601
AGCATCGGAAATCCTGAGCTCGATCCCTACCGGGCCACAGCTTTTGACCTCAGCGCCGAATGGTATTTTGCAGAGGAGAGCCTTCTGGCTGTGTCGTTCTTCTACAAGGACGTGGAATCCTTCTTCCTGACCCCTGCCAGCAACGAAGTGGCTTTCAGTTCACTCGGTCTGCCGGCCAGCGTGGCCTCTTCGACCAGCCCACTGGGAGAAGATCTGGCGAACGGGCTTGATCCGATCGTCGCGGTCAGCCAGGTGGCAAATGGTGGAGAAGCCTCGATCCAGGGTCTGGAACTTGTGTACCAGCAACCCTTCTTCTTCCTGCCGGGTCTTCTACAGAATGCCGGATTTGTAGGGAACCTAACCTATGTCGATTCCGACGAAATCAGAAACTTCTCGGAAATCTCGCACAACATGACTCTGTACTATGAGACAGACCGGTTCTCGGCACGCGTATCCGGTGCGTATCGGGATGAATACCAAACCCGAGCTCCAAATAGTTCGGGACGCACCGAAGGTCGCGAGGAGCGGGGTGTCGCATCGACCTACAACGTGGATCTGTCGATGTCATACGCGCTGACAGATCAGCTCGACCTGACCTTTGAGGGCATCAATCTGACGGATGAGTTCGAGCATCAGACATTTGACCAGCTCAATCTCCCGACCCTCTACCATCATACCGGCCGGAACTTCCTGTTCGGCGCCCGGTATACATTCTAGGGAACTTTCGGGGTACGGACCGGCGACACAATCTGAAGCCGCCGGTCCAGATCATTCGATATAGTTTTGAAAATTGCGATCCTCCCAAGGCGCATTTTCTGAGTGGCCCCGGCGAGATCCTCGCAGGGGCCACTTTTTAAGGTGCAACATATGAAGAACTCTCTGACCCGACGCCAAAGCCTGCTTCTCCTGGGGACGACACTCGCCACGAAGGCTTGCACGACGCCCGCTTCAGAAGCTGCCGTCAGAAGCGAATCCCCCGCTCCGAATCGTCCGGACTGGGGAAGAGGATACGAGAATCAAAGAATCGCTGACCGCAAGGATGGGACATTCCTGAACCCGATTTTCTCGGGCGACAGGCCGGACCCCTCAATTATCAGAGACTGCGATACCTACTATCTCACATTCTCAAGCTTTGACGCTTACCCTGGTCTGTTCATCTGGCAGTCGACCGATTTGGTGAATTGGCAACCTGTGGGTCCGGCGCTAACCCATCCCATCGGCTCGGTATGGGCACCCGATCTCATAAAGCATGGGGATCGTTTTTACATTTACATTCCTGCACGGAGCAAGAACAGAAAATCCATCTATGTCATTTACGCCAATCAAATAGACGGGCCATGGAGCAAACCCGTCGATCTGGACCTCCCGGATCATATTGATCCCGCCCACGCGGTTGGCGAAGACGGCAAGAGATACCTTTTCCTGTCAAACGGCGATCTGGTTGAACTCTCAGACGACGGCCTTTCGACCGTTGGGGATGTGGAACACATCTACGACCCCTGGCGATATCCTGAAGACTGGGATGTCGAATGTTTTTGTCCGGAAGGACCCAAAATCCTCCGAAAGGATAACTGGTTCTATATGCTGACAGCCGTGGGTGGCACTGCCGGTCCCCCTACCGGGCACATGGTCATTGCGGCGCGCGCCCGATCCGTCAAAGGACCGTGGCAACATGCACCGAACAATCCTCAAGTCCGCACCACCGACCGCTCCGAATCCTGGTGGTCGAGAGGACATGCCACCCTCATTGAAGGACCGGCGGGCGATTGGTGGATGATTTCACACGGTTATGAGAACGGGTTCTGGACGCTTGGAAGGCAATGCCTCTTGGAGCCAATCCGTTGGAGAGAAGACGGCTGGTTTGAATCGTTGGGCGGAGACCTGTCAACCCCCTTCCCCAAACCCTTACCCAGCCAGCATCAGCCTCATGGTCTTCCGCTTTCTGATGATTTCTCGACCTCGTCACTGGGTCCGCAATGGGTGTTCTATGATCCTTCGCCTGTTGAACATGATCGCATTGACCTTGATGGTGATGGATTGCGCATGACCGCGAAGGGTGAG
>NZ_DFME01000054.1:4888-5855 GCF_002375605.1 Hyphomonas sp. UBA3601
TATGAAGTGACGGCACGGATGGAATTGGACCCGGGGTCACGTGCAGGACTTCTCCTGTTTTACAATTCAGGATTATTCTGCGGTTTGAGCTACGGACCGGAGGGCCTCGTCATGCATCGCTATGGTCAGGAGCGTTCACGTCCGAACGATTTGGATGCTGGCCTCACACACCTTGAAATCAAGGTTCGCAACGACAATCACGTCGTCACATTCTTTACCCGTCTGCCGGGCGAAAGATGGAAGAAATTCGATGTTCAGATGGAAGTGTCTGGCTATCACCACAATACGGCATATGACTTCCTCAGCCTCCGCCCAGGATTGATGGCGGCCGGGAAGGGTCATGTTCGTTTCAGTCAGTTCCGGTACAAAGCACTTTCCTAAGCGGCGGTACCGACAAATTTTCCGACGGAGGACAGCCGCAGATCGATATCCCGGGCCCCTCGGGTTCGAATCACGGCTTTCTGACCTACACTTGCGGCGTGAACACCTGTCACCGCTCCGGTCGAGATTGCCATCCCCTTCTTCAACGGCATTCCGCGACGCGCGGCATTTTCTAGCATGAAGCGCAAGGATTCAATCGGACCTCCGGGAATCCCGCTCGCATCTCCTGTGCCGACAGTAAGTCCATCAATCGTGGTTTCAAACGGCCAACGGTTAAATTCCAGAGACCGCCATTCAGGCAATTCATCGCCAATGATCAGACCATGATTGTTGCCGAAATCAGATATTGTCACCAGCGGCCCGTGATCATTGATTTCGGAAAAAGGGCTGCTGGCGATTTCTACACCCGCATGAATCGAGCCGACCAAGGCGATCGCGTCCTCTGTGGAATACTCGGTCTTCGAAGGTTCTGCATCGGACGAGACAATCAGTACACACTCCCCTTCAACCGCCGAAAATCCTTCTGCATAAACGGGGGTTTCCATGACTCCGACAGTCTGATTGTGGATTTGCGATTTGAAAATCG
>NZ_DFME01000054.1:6012-9319 GCF_002375605.1 Hyphomonas sp. UBA3601
GCGATCCGTTCCATAACGATCAATATCTGCCCCATTAATGCGGCCAACTTTCCAACCAGCTAGCTCGTCGGGCCACATATCGATGGCGGCATCCTGTATGGAATAGGCCTCGGAAATGGATTGGGGCACAGTGCCCGGATACTCAGCCAGACTGCCGGCGGCAAGTCGCGCCTGAACGAATTTTTTTGCTATATTTTCAACTACGCTCACGCTTTTTCCTCAGCCTGCCTATCTTGGGGTAGACACTATAGGAAACCGGTGTCATTTTCAAACCTCCATAGTGATAAAAAGTGATCCGGAACGAGCGAATACTTGAAATCGGTCGGCAAATCCGGGGACAAGAAGTGAGGAAACACCCATGGCGAGACCGAATTATGCTCCCTTCCCAAGAATGATTGCTGCGTCAGCGCTGTTAGTCCTGTCCGGCTGCGCCACCGCACAGCCGCTAGGTGTCGCTCCAGCGGAGACTGAAACAACAGCCTCTGTACCAGTTGCCCCGTGGATGGGTCCGCTCGGGCCAGCAGCAATGACGGCGGGAGGGCGCGGCGGAGAAATCGTCAGAGTGACAAGCTTGGAATCCGATGGACCTGGTACACTCAGAGCAGCGCTGGAGGCCGATGGTCCCAAAATCATCGTATTTGAAGTGGGCGGCGTCATTGACCTTGATGGCAACAATTTGCGAGTTAGCTCGTCCAACACAACAATTGCGGGCCAGACCGCGCCGTCACCTGGCATTACCCTTATACGTGGTGGCATGGTTATCACCGGCGACGACATTATCGTTCAGCACATGCGTATTCGCCCGGGCGATCTGGGTGAAGGCTTACGAAGCGGCCGAGACATAGATGCGATCACGACGATCGCAGCTCACAATGTTATTGTCGACCACTGTTCGCTTAGCTGGGCGACGGATGAAAACCTGTCCGCTTCCGGCCCACGTTTCACCGGCGAAACTCCCAAAGACTGGCGCGAAGGCACATCACACACAATCGCCTATACCAACAACATCATCGCTGAAGGTCTGTCCCATTCGACACATGCGAAGGGAGAGCACTCAAAGGGATCGCTCATACATGACAATGTCAGCGATATCCTGATCTACGGAAATCTATACGCTCACAATTTCGAGCGCAGCCCACTTTTCAAGGGCGGCGTACAAGGCGCGATCGTGAACAATTTCATCTATAATCCCGGACAGCGCGGCGTTCACTATAATCTGCAAGGACTGGAATGGGGCGACGTGCCTGCGGAGACGGGCCGAATGGACCTGATCGGCAACGTGATGCGCGCGGGCCCCTCGACCAGCGAACGGTTACCGCTACTCATGATTGGGGGCGATGGCGACCTGGACCTCCACATATCTGGCAACATCTCCATAGATCACTGGGGTCATGAATTGCCGGAGCTTGGGCGCTACACATCATCTTCCACTCAGATTGCAGAACAGTCTGAACCTTCTGACATTGTTGCAGGGTTGCCAATTTTGGCTGCGAATCAGGTTGAGCGCTACGTCCTGAAGAACGCTGGCGCGCGCCCTTGGGACAGGGACTCAGTGGACGTTCGCATTTTGGCCGACACGGCGGAGGGGCGCGGTGAAATCATCGACAGTCAAAATCAAGTCGGCGGATATCCGACCGCGAGTCCGACCCACCGCGCCTTTGATCCGGCCCTGTGGGATTTGGAGACGATGCAACCTGCCGCTCCAGAAGCGCTGGACTCCGGCTTGAAAGCCAAGGGGACTTGAAGCCACCCCAAATCACGTCAAAAAGAGACGATGCATAGCAAGGCTTTCCCATGAGCGACGATGAACACGAGGCCAAACCGGTCCGAGACCGGTCTCAGGTAACAATTATAGACATTGCCCGCATGGCGGAGGTGTCCAAGAAAACCGTGTCTCGTGTCATCAATGAGTCACCGCTTGTTCGTGAGGAAACGCGCAAGAAGGTGAAGCGAATCATCGCTGAGACGGGCTTCACACCAAACCCTCAGGCACGCGCACTGGCTTTCCGGAAATCATTCTTGATCGGCCTCGTCTATGACAATCCAAGTCCGCAATATGTCGTCAATATGCAGCGCGGGATACTCGACACCCTGGGGGACACCGCCTTCCAGCTGGTCCTACGGCCCTGTGATCGTGGGGAAGAAGGCTATCGCGAACGCGTCCGATCTTTCATCCTACAACACAAACCACATGGCATAATCCTGACTCCATCCGTATCTGAAGATGAGGAACTTGCCGAGATTTTAAGAGAGGAGCAATGCGATTACGTTCGCATCGCCTCACTAGAACTGGACATTCCGTCGCGCAGCATTCGGACCCACGATGCTCAGGGGGCAGAAATGGCCGCCGCGCATTTGGCACAACTCGGCCACAAGCGTATCGGGCACATTCACGGACCAAAAACATTCCGCTCGGCCCACGAACGGCTGTCAGGGTTCAAACGCGGCCTTGAGGGTTATGGCCTTGAACTTGCTCCGGAATTGACGGTTGAAGGCGCCTACACATTTGATTCCGGTGTGACCAGTGCCACGCGGCTTCTCAACCGCCATGACCGACCCACAGCTATCTTTGCCGGTAATGATGAAATGGCCGTTGGCGTCTATGTCGCCGCTCGAAAGGCTGGCTTGAGAATTCCCGAAGACCTCTCGATTGTCGGTTTTGACGATACACCAATATCCGCAAGGATCTGGCCGCCGCTTACCACAGTTCGGTCTCCTATCCGCGAAGTTGGGCGCGCCGCCGCTGATCTCTTGGTGAAGCGTGGAGCAGGCTCCAGCGGCAACCAGGAACTACAATCTTTTCAGTTGGAGCTTGTGGTGCGAGAATCGACCCGCACAATCTAATTCTCGCCCGATCAACCGGTTGTCAGTCTGAAACACAAATGTTATGACACCGGTTACCAAACACGCCACACCGAAGATCACCGGGGTGATGACAGTCCTGGTCCAGATTCGGAACCTGATCACGGACGCGCCCTATCCCAGCTACGCTTTTCGAGGCGAAGTACTCAAGCAACAAAAGGAATACCCCCATGAAGATTGCGCTCATTATTGAAAATAGCCAGGCTGCGAAGAGCAGCATTGTCCATGACGCGCTTACTTCAGTTGCAGAGCCACTCGGCCATTCCGTTGCCCATTGCGGAATGTCCGGCCCGGACGACGAGGCACATCTGACTTATCCAATGATCGGCATCATGGCTGGCATTCTGATCAACTCAAACGCAGCAGATTTCATTGTTACAGGTTGCGGCACAGGCATGGGTTCCAACCTCGCATGCAATGCAATGCCCGGCGTATTCTGTGGCCT
>NZ_DFME01000054.1:9417-13455 GCF_002375605.1 Hyphomonas sp. UBA3601
GCGTATTCTGTGGCCTTGTCATCGATCCAACAGACGCCTTCCTGTTCGCCCAGATCAATGACGGCAACGCGATTTCCATGCCGTACGCGAAGGGCTTCGGCTGGGCTGCTGAACTCAATCTCCAGGACTGTTATCGTAAGCTTTTCGAGGGTGAGCCGGGCCTGGGCTATCCGAGAGAACGCGCCGCTGTCATGGCTGAGAATCGCGGGATTCTCACTAAGCTCAAGGAAGCCTCCTGCAAGGACATGCTTACCGTCCTCAAGTCAGTCGATCAGGATCTCTTGAAGGCTGCAGTCTCTGGTGAGAAATTCCAGGAGTTCTTCTTCGCAAACAGCCAGGATGCGGCCCTCACCGACTATGTAAAGCAGGTACTCGCCTCCTAGGCCTCGAGCGGACAACAATCGCAACAAGACGACATTCGGAGCGACCCATGAAGACCAATCCCTTCAGGCTTGAAGGCAAGAGCGCCATTGTCACCGGAGCCAACACAGGCCTCGGCCAGGGCATGGCTGTTGCGCTGGCGGAAGCGGGAGCAGACATTTGCCTTGTCGGCCGAAGTGCACCGTCAGAGACCTTGGACATGCTGGCTGGGACCGGCTGCAAAACGCACTCGATCCTCGCAGACCTCGGCTCGGCAGACAGTGTAGAGACTATCGTCACAGAAGCCAAATCAGCTCTCGGCGCCGTGGACATACTCATCAACAATGCCGGTATCATCAAACGCAACGATTCGATCGACTTCACCTTTGACGAGTGGGATTCGGTCATGAATGTGAATCTTCGTACGTTGTTCTTCCTGAGTCAGGCGGTCGCACGTGAAATGATTGCCGCCAGCAAGGGTGGCAAAATCGTCAACATCGCATCGATGCTCTCGTTCCAAGGTGGCATTCGCGTGCCGTCCTATACTGCCTCCAAGAGCGGCGTAGCCGGACTTACCAAGATCCTCGCCAATGAATGGGCCAAGCACGGCATTAATGTGAATGCGATTGCCCCCGGCTACTTCGCGACAAACAATACAGCGGCCTTGCAAGCCGATGAAACGCGCAACACCGAAATCCTCGGCCGTATTCCAGCAGGTCGCTGGGGTAAGCCGTCCGATCTCGGTGGCGCGGCGGTCTTCTTGTCATCGAGCGCATCTGATTACGTGCAGGGCATTACGCTGCCTGTCGATGGCGGCTGGCTGGCCCGCTGAGCCGGGAGAAAGGTTGACCAGACATGGCGGCCACAATCGTCTGCTTCGGAGAACTCCTGCTCCGCATGAGTGCGTCCGACAATCAACGTCTGATGCAATTGCCATCATTGAACGTGCATGTCGGCGGCGCCGAGGCGAATGTCGCCATCTCACTCGCCCAGTTCGGGCACACGTCCCGCATGGTCAGTTCTTTGCCTGAAAACCCGCTTGCTGACGCGGTGATCAGGGATTTGAGGTCGCATGACGTTCAGACCAATTCGATCCAGAGGCGCGAAGGTCGGGTCGGGCTCTACTTTCTCGAAACCGGGGCAGTCCAAAGACCATCTCGTATTACGTATGACCGGGCTGGAAGCAGCTTCGTTGAGACTCCCGCCGCGACGTATGACTGGCTGACATTGCTTGAAGATGCGGACTGGTTACACATTTCCGGCATCACGCCAGCCACGGGCCCCGATGCGGCTGGTGCGGCATTGGCTGCAGCGCGCACTGCTGTCGCGCAGGGTGTAAACGTCTCATTCGACGGTAACTATCGCGAACAGCTCTGGAAAAGCTGGTCCGGAAATGGTCCGGAGATTCTGGCCCAATTGCTAGAACACGCCACCCTCGCCTTTATCAATGAATTGGACGTACAGCTCGTTTTTGGAGAAAAATATCCTGGGCGTGAGGATGCGGAGAAGACTGCTTTCGCGCGGTTCCCCCGATTGAAATATGTCGCATCGACATTACGCGAGCAGGTCGGCGCAAGTCACCACCGCCTCACAGGCCGTCTGGCAACACGCGATGGCACCTGGCATTCGCCGGTAATGGACTTGCCCGGCATAGTAGATCGAATCGGTGGGGGCGATGCGTATGCAGCCGGCATCCTGCACGGCCTGATCTCACGTGACACGCCGCAGAAAACTGTAAACTTCGCAACGGCAGCAGCTGCGATCAAGCATTCCGTGGCCGGAGATTACAACAGAACGAGTGTTGGGGAGGTGGAAATCCTTTTGACGCAAACGGATCTGGACGTGCGCCGCTAGACCAGTGAAGCAGGGAGGGCTTGAAACTTGACGATGAACCGACGGGCCTTTACTCGCGGCACCGCCGCGCTTGCACTCAGTTCTCCGCTCATGGGGCTCGCTGGCAAGCCATCCGAACATCCTGTCGCCACCACCACACACGGAAAGGTTCGCGGCTATCGCCGCAAGGCAGTCAATATCTTCAAGGGCGTCCGCTATGGTGCGGATACGGCGCCAACGCGTTTTGCCAAGCCACGCCCCCCTGTCCCTTGGGCGGATACGCGGGACGCGACCGAGTATGGGGCGACTGCTCCGCAATTGGGAAATGTGGAGAATGTCAGCGAAGATTGCCTGTTCCTGAATATCTGGACGCCAGGTCTGGCCGATGGTGGCAATCGTCCGATCATGGTCTATTTCCATGGTGGAGCCTATGCCAGCGGTTCCGGATCTTCACCGCTCTATGATGGGACGAACCTGGCGACCAAGGGTGACGTGGTCGTAATCACGGTGAACCATCGGCTGAATGCGTTTGGGTACTTGTCGCTTAGTCGACTCAATAAGGATTTTCCTCACTCCGGCAATGCCGGCATGTGGGATCTTGTGCTTGCACTTGAATGGGTACGCGACAATGCGGCCGCCTTCGGAGGCGATCCGTCGCGAGTCTTCGTCTTTGGTCAGTCCGGTGGGGGGGCAAAGATTGCCACCCTGATGGCCGCGCCGTCCGCCCGAGGCCTGTTTCATTCCGCAGCCACAATGAGCGGTCAACAAGTCACCGCCTGTGGTCCCTTGAACGGCCAGCTTCGCGCACAAGCCTATCTCGACACCCTCGGCATCGCACCAGAA
Organism: Hyphomonas sp. UBA3601; assembly: GCF_002375605.1. Lineage (NCBI taxonomy): Bacteria > Pseudomonadati > Pseudomonadota > Alphaproteobacteria > Hyphomonadales > Hyphomonadaceae > Hyphomonas > Hyphomonas sp. UBA3601. The sequence goes on from NZ_DFME01000054.1 coordinate 12,454, forward strand.
GACACAACTGCGTTGCGAGCAGCTCCGGTGGAAACCCTCATCGACGCACTCGCAACGCGTGATCCGGTCAATCCGGAGCACGGCCTATATTTTGGTCCTGTCCTGGATGGACGTTTTCTCAACCGCCATCCCTTTTGGCCTGGCGCTCCGGGACAGTCCTCATCGATCCCCATGATCCTCGGGAACACGAAGGACGAGACTCGAAACCTGATTGGCGCAAAGCATCCAGACACATTCCACCTCGATTGGTCGGACGTTCGAACACTTCTAGCAGATCATATGCGGTGCGACATCGACCCAGACGATGTCGTAATGGAGTATCGTGCCCTCTACCCGTCCTATTCGCCGAGTGATGTATTTTTTGCAGCCACTACGGCCGGGCGGTCGTGGCGCGGACAGGTGGAAGAGGCAGATATGCGCGCGGCTGAGAACGGCCCGACCTGGGTTTACCAGTTCAACCTCGGCTCGCCAGAAGAGGGTGGAAAATGGGGCGCACCGCACACGATGGACATCGCCTTTGCCTTCGACAATTTGGACCAATCCGGCACGTATGGCGGCACAAAGGTTCCCTCAACAGGCGAGTATGCACGCGTCGCAGACGAACTGTCTCGCGCCTTCATCTCCATGGCCAGGGAAGGCCAGCCCAATCATCCCGGGTTGCCGGACTGGTCTCGACATACGCTGCCAAACCGGGAGACACTGGTATTCGGCACCACGACCCGGCTCGAGAATGACCCGCGCAAAGGCGAAAGGGAACTCTTCGCCAAAGTACCTTTCACTCAATGGGGGACCTGATCCATGAAATCTGCCACTCACATCATCGTCGCTGCCGGCATTCTGTCGGCCTGCTCACCAACTCAAGTGCCCGAACCTCAAAGCCAAGGCGACATTGTTACCGAAGTGGCGCCCACAGACCTGCCCGGACCGGTGCAATCTGCCGTCTCCGAGGCCATGCCCGACATGACGGTACTGGAAGTGCTTCGAAAGGAACGCGGCCAGCGC
>NZ_DFME01000012.1:0-9175 GCF_002375605.1 Hyphomonas sp. UBA3601
CTTCTCGGTGCCGCGATGCAGCAAGCCGATATGGCTGTCCACACGGGTCACGATCTCGCCGTCGAGATCGAGAATCATACGAAGGACGCCGTGGGCGGCCGGATGTTGAGGACCGAAATTCAATGTGAACTTTCGGTCTTCCATTTCGGAGATGTGCGCGGTGTCAGCCATTATTCAGAAGGCTCCTCGGCTTTCTCGTCCCCGGGAATATGACTGGTCATACCCTCCCATGGTGAGAGGAAATCGAAATTGCGATATTCCTGCGGCAGCTCGACCGGCTCATAGACGACGCGCTTTTCAAGGTCGTCGTAGCGCACTTCATAATGGCCTGTCAGGGGGAAGTCCTTGCGCAGCGGGTACCCCTCAAAGCCGTAATCGGTGAGGATGCGGCGAAGGTCAGGATGATCGGAGAACTGGATGCCATACATGTCGAAGGCTTCCCGTTCGAACCAGTTTGCGGCAGGCCAAAGCCCGACAATACTCGGAACGGGCGTGTCTTCATCGGTCCTGATACGTACCCGCACACGATGATTCATCCGCATCGAAAGAAGATGATAAACGACTTCGAACCGCTCGGTCCGCTCCGGATAGTCGACCCCACAAACATCGACAAACGTCTCGAAATTGCACTGCTGGTCGTCGCGCAGGAAGCGCATCAGGCTCACAATGTGATCGCGCTCGGCAAACACAGTCAGCTCGCCAAGCGTCACGTCCGCAGACTTGACGGCATCCGGCTGGCGCGCGGCGATGTGAGCGCCCAGCTCACCCAGGGCTTCGATAGCTTCTGTGGTCATCATGTCAGCTCCTACCGTTCCAGCGAGCCTTCGCGGCGAATCTTTTTCTGTAGCTGCAAGAAGCCGTAAACCAGCGCTTCAGCAGTCGGCGGGCACCCCGGAATATAGATATCGACCGGCACGATTCGATCGCAGCCACGGACAACGCTGTAGCTGTAATGGTAATAGCCGCCCCCATTGGCACAGCTACCCATGGAAATCACATAGCGTGGCTCCGGCATCTGATCGTAAACCTTGCGCAGGGCTGGCGCCATCTTGTTGGTCAGGGTGCCGGCAACGATCATCACGTCCGACTGGCGGGGTGAACCGCGCGGCGCCATACCGAAGCGCTCAAGATCGTAGCGCGGGTTGCCAGCATGCATCATTTCCACGGCGCAGCAGGCAAGGCCGAACGTCATCCACATCAGGGAACCGGTACGCGCCCAAGTGATCAGATCGTCGGCTGCGGCGGTGAAATAGCCTTTATCAGCCAATTGGTCTGACAGGCCGGTGTAGAACGGGTCGTCATTGCCGGGCTGAAAGCCGCCTTCGACTCCCGTCCGCGCGCCGCCAAGAGCATATGTCTTGTAATCGTCAGCCATTATTCCCACTCCAGCGCACCGCGGCGCCACTCATAAACAAATCCGATGGTCAAAACACCGAGGAAACCAACCATGGACCAGAATCCGACCAAGCCAATCGTTCCAAGGCTGACCGCCCACGGGAACAGAAATGCCACTTCCAGGTCAAAGATGATGAACAGAATCGCGACGAGATAGAATCGCACATCGAACTTCATCCGCGCGTCGTCAAAAGCGGGGAAGCCGCACTCATATGCTGAGTTCTTTTCCGGATCGGGATTGCTGGGCGCCAGAAGCACCGAACCTAGTATGAATAGGCCGGAAATCACGGCACCGATGACCAGAAAAATGATCACGGGCAAATAGTCGAGTGCCAAGCGTTCGATCTCTGACATGGTACCTTGTCTCCTGCCGCAGGGGTGGCTTGATCTGGCGCCGGATTAGGACGGTTTCGCCTATGGCGCAACAGACAGACGCAATATATCGCAGCAACTCAGTCTAGCCTGAATTATTGCCCAACTCACGTGCACTATACTGCGGCGGTGCGTCACGGCGCAAAGCAGAACGGGCGCAGCAGGCTCGGCGCCATAGCCATGAATTCAATCGGCTTTTTGCGATCCATTCGCACCCAAAGGATCAGTGAGCAGGTACGCCGAGTGCCTCTAGCGTTTCGAACGACAGCTGACCCACACCCAAGCCCTGCTCCCGCTGGTGCTCTTTCAGCGCGCTCATCGTTGCGGTCCCGAATTTGCCATCAATTTCGACCGCATGACCGACTTGTGAAAGCGCTTTCTGAAGGGCAGTAATCGTCTCGGGAGATATATCTTCGTCGCACAACACAGGCTTCCATTCTGCCCTCCCCTCGCCTGTCACGATCCGTTTCTCGACCGTGCGGTACCTCGCCGGGATCGAGACGATTTCTTCACGGGCGGGCTTGACCAATTGTTCGATCATGAGAGTTTCATACTCCGCTGGTATCGTAACCGGCTCGACACGTGCCGGTTCGACCAGGACCTGCTTCACGAGCGTATGATACTCTGCTGGAACTATGCGTGTCTCGGACTGTTCAGGCTTCACAATACGCGTGCGTGTAATTGTCTTGTACTCGGCCGGGACCTCGACCGACACAAGCACGTCATTCTGAAAAGCTTTGCTGGCCTCGTCCTCGCCGGCAATCTCGCGACCAGCCACCTCGTCCTTCAAATCCAACGTCGAATAAGCCTGCCGGACCAGCACTTGTTCGGTGTAGGTTTCGTATTCTGCTGGGATCACAACCGTCTCTGTTCGTTCCGGCCGGACCAGCACTTGCTCTGTAACCGCCTCATAGACTGCAGGCACGATTCTATACTCGGTCGCGGCCTGTTTGACCTCGACCAACCGCGACACTGTTTTGTATTCGGCGGGATAAATACGAATTTCGGTGCGTTCGGGCTCGTGCAGCACCTGCTCGGTCACGGTCTCGAACGTTTCCGGAATCAAAACAGGCGCATGGCAGGTTCCAGTTATGTTTTCGGCCAGCGCTGGTCCCATCATCAGAAGGCCAGCAGCTGTCGCGATCATCGGTTTGAGTTGCATGAACCTGCTCCAGCCGCCACCGAAACATACAAGCGTTCCAGTCTACCAATTGCCACGCATTTCAACCATGCACTCATATTCCGCAACCCTCCCCGCACCAAGGGATACACACCCGCCACGCAGTTTCATCTGCGCTCAATTTACCGAGACACTGGTGTTCTGTGCTCCAGCCAGTAATAGAAAGCCGAATCCCAGCCCCGAGGTACTCCATGATCCCCAGATACACCCGACCCGAAATGGCAGCCATTTGGTCTCCCGAATCCAAATTCGGCATCTGGCTGGAGATAGAGACCCTCGCAGCCGAAGCCATGGAGCAGAAGGGTCTGATCCCGGAGGGAGTCTCCGCAGCGGTCCGCGAACGTGCGGCGTTTGACGTCGATCGAATCGATGAAATCGAGCGGGAAGTGAAGCATGACGTCATCGCCTTTCTGACAAATGTTGCAGAACATGTTGGTGACGAAGCGCGCTTTTTGCACAAGGGCATGACCTCTTCAGATGTCTTGGACACATGTTTCAATGTTCAGCTTGTACGTGCAACCGATCTCCTGCTGGTTGGTGTAGACCGCGTCTTGGCCGCACTGGAAAAACGGGCCTTTGAACACAAGCTGACACCCACAATTGGCCGCAGTCACGGGATTCATGCAGAGCCCACTACATTCGGTGTGAAACTTGCCGGCTATCATGCCGAATTCCAGCGCGCACGGACCCGCCTGGTGCTGGCTCGCGAAGAAGTGGCGACATGTGCAATCTCCGGCGCAGTTGGTACATTTGCAAATATCGACCCGTCGATTGAGACTCATGTTGCCGAAAAGCTTGGTCTCAGCGTCGAGCCCGTTTCTACCCAGGTCATCCCGCGCGACCGCCATGCCATGTTCTTCGCAGTCTTGGGTGTGATCGCGTCTTCTATTGAACGGCTTTCAACAGAAGTACGTCACCTCCAGCGCACTGAAGTGCTCGAAGCCGAAGAGTTTTTCTCGGCAGGCCAAAAGGGCTCATCCGCCATGCCACACAAGCGCAATCCCATTCTGACGGAGAACCTTACGGGTCTTGCCCGGCTTGTCCGATCCGCTGTGACGCCTGCCATGGAAAATGTTGCGCTCTGGCACGAGCGCGATATCTCGCACTCCTCGGTCGAACGTGGCATCGGACCGGACGCGACTGTGCATCTTGATTTTGCGCTGCACCGTCTTGGCGGCGTGATCGAGAACCTCTTGGTCTATCCCGAAAACATGATGAGCACGATCGACAGCATGGGTGGCCTCCACAACTCGCAACGCATCTTGTTGGCCCTCGTCGAAAAAGGCGTCAGCCGTGAAGACAGCTATCGTCTGGTCCAACGCAATGCGATGCGGACCTGGAAGAAGGAAGGTGACCTTCTCGACCTGCTCAAACAGGATGAGGAAGTATCATCCCGACTGACAGATTCCGAACTCGAGGCCTTGTTCGACCTTGGTTACCATTTCAAACACGTGGACACGACCTTCGAGCGCGTTTTCGGACGCTCCTGATACAAGGTCATTTGAGGACGGCGACTAGATCCTGCTAAGCGCCGTCCTTGCCTTCTCGGCAACGGACGACCACGCGCCAGTGGTTACATCCTTCTCCGTCGCGATCCACGAGCCGCCTACTGCCACCACATTTGGCAGGGACAGATACTCACCCGCATTATCGGCGCTGACACCGCCCGTCGGCATGAATTGGAGATGCGGCAGCGGTCCGGACAGCGCCTTGAGCGCGCCTACGCCGCCAGCAATCGCGGCCGGAAACAGCTTCAGCATCTTGAACCCTTCCTCATAGCGCGTCATCGCTTCGCTGGCGGTCGCCACGCCCGGAATTGTGATGCCCATATAATCACCGAGTGCGTCCAGCAGGCCGGGGGACATGCCGGGAGACACAAGGAAGTCGGAACCGGCATTCATTGCGTTCACAACGTCCTCCTTCGTCAAGACCGTCCCCGCGCCCACAATCAAATCCGGCTGCGCCTTCTTCATTTCCTCAATGACCTTCAAGCCACTTGGCGTGCGCAGCGTCACTTCAGCGATCGTGAGACCGCCCTCAACAAGCGCGCGCGCCAATGGAGCCGCTGCGTCCACATCAGGCACCACAAGCACAGGGACGATCGGTGCCCGTTGGGCGGCCGCTTTCAAGGCATCAAGCGAGGAATTCATTTAAGCGTCTCCTGGGCATAGTAGGCAGCAGCGCCAATCAGAGGCGCCTCGGGATCGTGCATAAGGCGTACCGGACAATTCGCAAGGTAGCCAGACATCGGTCCACGTTCACGGAACCGGGCAACCGACTCAGGTCGTCGCAGATAATCCACGATTCGCTCAGTTACCCCACCAGCCAGAACGACACCGCCAAGCGCCCCATTTGCGAGCGCCAGGTCGCCGACTGCCCCCATGACGGCTTTCGCGCGCATGGCGATCAGTTGATCAAACATCTCGTCACCTTCGTCAGCCCGGTGACGCATTTCTTCGGGAGAGATGTCTTCCAAATTGCGCCCGAAGACTTCGCAAAATGCGCGATGGACGAATTCGAGTCCCATGCCCGACGCAACCAATTCGTTCGATACATAGCCCTGAGTCCGCATGAGAACACTCGCTATGTCGAATTCCAATGCATCCCTTGGCGCATAGGCGATGTGTCCGCCCTCACCCGTGAGAACCTGCCAGGCATCGTCGCCCAGGGGAAACAAGGATGCCACCCCGAATCCGGTGCCAGGCCCGGCTACTATTACAGGCAGTTCCGGTATTTCTTTTCCAGGCAAGATTTCCTCAAAATAGTCTCCGGAATGCTCAGGCACCGATCGGGCCATGGCGGTGAAATCATTGATGATTTTAATGTCATCAAAGCCAAACACCTCGCAGAGGTGCCGGGCTGAGACGTGCCAATCCCGATTGGTCAGCATGACTTCTCCGTCCCGCACAGGGCCGGCCATGGCAAAACAGGCATGCTTCGGCTCTAATCCGGTGTCTTGCAGGTATCGGCGCAACGCAGCAGCAAATGTTTCGAAACTATCCCCGGACAGTTTTGAAAAATCACTGATCTCAACTTTGCCGCCGCGCCTCTCAGCCAAAGCGAACCTGACATTGGTTCCCCCTACATCCCCAACCAAAACGGGCTCACCCATCCGATCAGTCCCCCCGGTTCGAGAAATTGAACTGGCTCGCCCCATTGGCGGCAGGGCCTGCCAATTCCCGGAAATAGGTGAACATTTCGCGGCCGAGTCCCATCCCGTTCTCGTTTGGCCTGTATTCGTCCGGGATGCGCTTTGCAAACTCTTCCGGATCAACCTTGATATCGAGCACACCGCGCTCGGCATCAAACACAATCATGTCGCCATTTTGCACTTTTGCGATCGGGCCGCCGCGTGAACCTTCCGGACTCACATGGATCGCTGACGGCACTTTACCGCTCGCGCCTGACATACGGCCATCCGTGACCAACGCCACCTTGAAGCCCCTATCTTGCAAAACTGCGAGCGGCGGCGTGAGTGTATGCAATTCAGGCATGCCATTCGCCGCTGGTCCCTGGAACCGAACAATCGCGACAAAGTCCTTATCCAATTCTCCTGCATCAAATGCAGCTTTCAGCGCTTCCTGGGAATCGAATACGATCGCAGGTGCTTCCACAATGCGATGCTCAGGTTTTACAGCGGACACCTTGCTGACGCCCAAGCCAATCGGACCGTCCATCATCCGCAGTCCGCCATCCTTGGAGAATGGATCAGATACAGGGCGCAATATGTCCGCATCGGCACTGGTGTCCGGGGCAGGACGCCAGGCGGCTTTGCCATCTTCCAGATAAGGCTCCGCCGCGTAGCCTGATATCGGACCAGCCACGCCCATGGCGTCGCCATCCATTAAACCGGCATCGAGCAACTCACGTACGAGGAAACCCATACCGCCTGCTGCGTGAAAATGATTCACATCAGCCGGTCCGTTTGGATAAACACGCGCCAGCAGCGGCGTCACCGCGCTGATATCCGCGAAGTCTTCCAGAGTTAGAATGATGCCCGCAGCAGCTGCCATGGCTGGCAAGTGAAGTGCATGATTGGTAGACCCCCCCGTCGCCATCAGACCTACCACGCCATTCACAATAGACCGCTCATCGATCATTTCGCCCGCTGGCATATAGTGATCGCCCTGCGCATGGATCTCCGCGACGCGATGTGTGGCTGCACGTGTCAGCGCTTCGCGAATAGGTGTGCCTGGATTGGCGAAGGCAGCGCCTGGCAAGTGGAACCCCATGACTTCCATCAGCATCTGGTTCGAGTTCGCTGTGCCATAGAATGTGCAAGTACCCTGCGTGTGATAGCTTTCCGACTCCGCTTTCAAGAGCGCGTCACGACCAACCTTGCCTTCCGCAAATAACTGGCGAACGCGTTGCTTTTCAGGATTGGGCAGACCGGACGGCATGGGCCCAGCTGGCACGAAAACAGACGGGATCCAGCCAAACCGCAGCGCAGCGATCACCAGGCCGGGGACAATTTTGTCACAAACACCCAGATGCATTGCGCCATCAAACACGTCGTGACTCAGGCCGATGGCCGATGCCATCGCAATCACGTCGCGAGAAAACAGTGACAGCTCCATACCGGTAAAGCCCTGCGTGACGCCGTCACACATTGCAGGGACGCCTCCGGCGACTTGTGCAATGGCATTCACCTCCCGTGCGGCATCCCGAATAATAGCGGGGTAGTCCTGATACGGCGCATGTGCTGAAAGCATGTCGTTGTAGGCTGTGATGACACCAATGTTCGGCCAACCCGCGCCGAGTAATTGTGTCTTCTCAATCACCGCGCATCCCGCCGAGGCGTGCGCCAAACTGCTTTCAGACATTCTCCGCCGGGCGAAATCCTTGGGGCGGCGACTACGGATCATTTCGAGATATGCTTGGCGCGAGTCACGTGACCGCTCTCGAATACGCGCGGTCACTTCTGCGATTGTCGAATTCATCTCAACCATTATGCTGCCCATACGACCGTCAAACGCGGCCCCAATTTATCGATTGCATATTTAATAGGCTTTTCCTGCACGGACGACATTATCGCCGTGTCGAACACTGCCTTTTTCGCTTCTCCGAAGATTAGCAGGATCACGGACGACGCACTCGTTACGCCCTTGCCTGTAAGGGTAATACGCTGCGGATTTTCACCGGCGACCGGACACCCGGTCGCATCAACGGCTGCAACCACATTTTCACTTTCCAGAGCGGCTGACAGATCCTTCGAACCCGGAAACCAGCTGGCGGTATGACCATCCTCACCCATACCAAGAAAAACCACGTCTGCGGGATCACAGTGAGGGGCATACGCCTTGTCTCTGTCTGCCACAGCTTCCTGCGGCATGGCGTCCATTGTTTTCATCGGCAGAAAGCCTGCAGCTCCGGCGTTTGCCTTTAGCAGTCGGCTGCGTACGAGGCGCTCGTTGGATGCGTCGTCTTCAGGGTTGACCCAACGTTCATCGACGAGACCAACCATGACCCGCGCCCAATCCAGCTCGGTCGTGGCAAGGGCATCAAATATCGGCCCTGGCGTTGAGCCACCTGACACCATCAGCGACGCAGTGCCTTTCAGCTCCAACGCCTTCGTCAGCCCGCCTGCTATGAATTGCGTTACAAAGCGGGTTGCCTCGTCGCGGCTGTCAAACATCATGAATTCATGCGCCAATCCGCTCATGATCCCTCCCACCATGCTCGATTGTCGCGGTCCATCATCATGGCAGCAGCGAGTGGGCCATCCGAACCGGCTGTGTAGGCTTCGGGGCGATCACCAGATTTTTCCCAGGCTTCGATAAGCCCATCAACCCAAGTCCATGCCGCTTCAACTTCATCCTTGCGCATGAAGAGAGAAAGGTTTCCGCGCACAACGTCCATCAACAGACGCTCATACGCGTCCGGATACCGAACCGTGAAGCTTTCGGCGTAGGAGAGATTCAAGGGGAGAGACTTAACGCGGAGGCCGCCCGGGCCCGGCTCCTTGATTTGAACGAACAGGCGCACACCTTCATCCGGTTGCAGACGAATAACCAGCTTGTTCGCACTCTCATACCCCTCCCCGAACAAGGAATGGGGTGTTGGTTTGAACTGAATGATGATATCCGAGTGACGCTGCGACATCCGCTTGCCAGTCCGCAGATAGAAGGGGACGCCCGCCCATCGCCAGTTGTCGATATTGGCCTTGATCGCCACAAAGGTCTCAGTCGAGCTGACGGTTTCAGAACTCAACTCTTCCAGATAGCCTTT
>NZ_DFME01000012.1:9330-11616 GCF_002375605.1 Hyphomonas sp. UBA3601
ACCTTGATTTTCTCGGTACGAACATCATCATCGTCGAGTTGGTTCGGCGGCTCCATTGCCGTCAGGCACAGCAGCTGGAGCATATGGTTTTGCACCATGTCTCTCAGGGCACCGGATTTATCATAATAATCTGCACGTCCCTCAAGACCCAGGTCTTCAGCAACCGTGATCTGAACATGGTCCACATAATTGCGAGACCAAATTGGCTCGAACAGCATATTGGCAAATCGCAGGACCATGAGGTTCTGTACCGTCTCTTTGCCAAGATAATGGTCTATCCGAAAAACTTGGCGTTCGGCGTAGACTTGAGCAACACCGTCATTGATCGCCTTGGCAGATTCCAGATCGGTCCCGATCGGCTTTTCCAGCACAACCCGAGTGTTGCCCTCTGACAGGCCCACCTTGCCCAGTGCTTCACATATTTGAACATACAGGCGCGGCGACGTAGCGAGGTAAAATACGCACGGACGGTTGTCATCCAGTGTCAGGAAAGATTTGAGGGTGGCCCAATCTGCATCTTCCTGTGTTGCATCAATGGACACATACTCAATCAACTTCTCGAACTTGGACCATTCCTTCGTATCCCAGTTGTCGCCAGACGCTGACTCACAGGCTTCTCTTGCCATCTTGCGATATTCTTTGGTGTCCATCTCACTGCGCGCAGTGCCAACAATACGGCTGGATTCCGGAATCTGGCCATCCAGCCATCTGTGAAACAAGGCAGGCAAGAGCTTGCGCCGGGAGAGGTCACCTGTCCCGCCGAAGATAACGATGTCGAACGGATCGACAGGAATGAATTTTGCCATCAGGCAGTCTCCAGAGCGCTCGAGGTGAACATTGGCGGAATCAGGCCGAATTCGGATCGATCCCGAGTATTTTCTAGTTTGTCAGCTTATTCGTCAGACTCGCAAAGGTCGTGAAACGCAAATTTTGGTATCATCATTCTTCACTTTAGCTTCGCCTCCCCGGCTGGTAGTGCTTCTCTGCAAATTTTGCAGACTCTTTGATCAACGGTCTGGACGAATAGACCAAACATGTGACAACGTTGTTTTTGGTGTTCTTAAGCGGAGGTAGCACGAGATGTCCAGCACTAGAACGCGTTTGGAAGATCTTGCCTCAATCGCGGGTGTCTCGATCGCAACTGTTTCGCGCGCCCTCAACAACAGCTCCGCGGTGAATGATGAAACCAAGCGTCGGGTCTGGAAGATCGCCCGCGAGCACAACTATAATTTCCGCCCATCCATGCCGGCGCTCTTGTCCGGCGCTGCTGCGACGATTGCAGTCGTCGTGCCCACACTGGCTGGGCGCCAGACGGAAGTCTCTGACCCGTTCTTTCAGGAACTGATCAGCGGCCTCAGTGAGGCTGGGCGATTGGCTGGCTGCGATGTGCTGATCTCTTATCTGGCCCCGAAAAACCAGAACGACCTCGCCTCCATCATGACCGCGAACCGTGCTGAGGGCGTCATATTTCTTGGCCAGAGCTTCTTGCACGAAAGATTCAACCAACTGGCCGAAACTGAAAGCCGTTTCATAGTTTGGGGCGCGGAAATCCCCGGCCAAAAATACTGCTCTATCGGCTCGGATAACTTGCGCGGCGGCAAACGGGCGACGTCTCACCTGCTCAATCTCGGCCGCCGGCGAATCGCTTTTGTGGGTGACACGTCCAATCCAGAGATTCTGCAGCGCTATGAAGGCTATATCTCTGCGCATCGTCGGGCTGACATTCCGCTCGATGCGGACCTCACGCTCCAGTCAAGTTTTGACGTAGAATCCGCCGAAGCTGCAATTTCCAGCCTGATGGAGCGCGGCGTCACGTTTGATGCTGTTTTCGGAGCAAATGACCTGATTGCCCTGGCCACCATTCGCAGCTTGCTCAGAGAGGGAGTGCGTGTGCCCGATGACGTCTCGGTGATTGGTTATGACGATCTTCAACTCTCCGCCTATGGCTATCCTGCACTGAGTACGATCTCACAGGATCCTGCGCGGGCCGGGCGGATCCTCGTCGCCAAGCTGATTGCGTCGGTGGACACAGGCAGCATGCGATCTGAGCGTCTGCCAACCGAACTTATCGTCCGCGAATCCTGCGGCTTGTCCTAGTGGCGGGAAATCCGACACGAGTATGGCGGGACGCGTGTCTTGTTTGGACTATCGATTCCGACGCACATTAGAACCTGATCAGATGAAACGTCTGTCATCGCAGCCACCACTTCGGTCCCGCCAATATTGAAGACGCACTCAATCGTTTCGCCTTCCCATAGCCGACGAAACACGAGCAAGTCCCCGGAC
>NZ_DFME01000140.1:0-308 GCF_002375605.1 Hyphomonas sp. UBA3601
GTCGGCCTGTTCGCCTGTACCCAGAAATTGGTGCGCCAGATGCCGGGGCGCTTGTGTGGCGAGACGGTCGATGCGAACGGCAATCGCGGGTTCGTGCTGACGCTCTCGACGCGCGAACAGCATATTCGTCGCGACAAGGCGACCTCAAACATCTGCACCAATTCCGGACTCTGCGCGCTGGCCTTCACCGCGCACATGACGCTACTCGGGGGCAAGGGTCTGGAGCAGCTCGCCCTGCTGAACCATGAGGCGGCCTGTGATCTCGCCGATGCGCTGGAAGCCGTGCCAGGCGTAGAAATCCTGACGCC
>NZ_DFME01000140.1:531-1655 GCF_002375605.1 Hyphomonas sp. UBA3601
GCGCAGAAGCCGTTCTCGCCATGCTGGACGAGGCTGGCGTCGTCGGCGGCGTTCGCGCCAGCCGCCTGTTCCCCGGTGAGCATATGGGGGACGTGATTATTTGCGCCGCCACCGAATGCACGACACCGGAAGACATAGCCGCCTATGCCGCTGCCCTGAAGGAGATTATCTGATGACCGCAACCTCCAAGGTGAATCATAAGAGCTACGCTCAAGTTAGGGATTATGCGGAAAAGCTCGTAGCGGCTTCTTCAAGTGCCGTATCCGAAACTTATGATCGCAACAGCAAAGTCTTTGGTATGCGGCATGGGTCTCGTTGGATTTACCTGAATTGTGAAAATGCCGACAACATGTTCGTGTTTGACGCCTCTCTTTCTCAAAAGCTGCAGCCGAAATTGGAGCGCGTAGCCCGTATGAGAGTTCCCGCTAGAACCTACAAATCCAGTTATACCGGGTTTCAAAACAGGGGGGATTTCCCGCCTGGAAAATCTCACTCTGGCATCGCGTGGCACTTCGAGAGTTGGCGCGATCTATTTGAGATTCTTGAGGAGAAAGTTTGATGACCATGAACACACAAGGCCGCCCGACATCTCCTGTACAGGCTTCCAGCAAATCCGTGGACACTGTGTCCGGCTCGAAAGGCCTGTTGCAGGCCGAGGGCCTGATCTTCGAGATTGGCACCGAAGACACGACCGGCGTTGACCTGCCAAAGCCGAAAAACCGCACCGGCCGCCTCGGCGGAGTCGCGCGCAAGCAGGCGACCGGCCTGCCGGGCCTGTCTGAGCCGCAGACGGTGCGCCACTATATGCGCCTCAGCCAAAAGAATTACGCCATCGATCTTGGCCTGTTCCCGCTCGGCAGCTGCACGATGAAACACAATCCGCGTCTCAACGAGAAGCTCGCGCGCTTGCCCGGCTTTGCGGATATCCACCCGCTGCAGCCGCAGGCAACCGTGCAGGGCGCACTGGAACTGATCGACGAATTGGCCACTTGGCTGAAGACACTAACCGGCATGCCTGCGGTTGCGATGAGCCCCAAAGCCGGGGCGCATGGCGAGTTCTGCGGCATGATGGCAATCCGTCAGGCGCTGGTCGCGCGCGGCGAGGCCGAGACCCGCAAGCGCGT
>NZ_DFME01000140.1:1882-10234 GCF_002375605.1 Hyphomonas sp. UBA3601
TGGACGAGTTGAAAGCGAAGCTTGAAAAGTCTGATGATATCGCTGGCATCATGCTGACCAATCCGAATACGTGCGGCCTCTTCGAGACCGACATCAAGGAGATCGCCGACCTGATCCATGCGGCTGGCGGATACTTCTATTGCGACGGTGCGAACTTCAACGCCATCGTTGGTCGGGTCCGTCCCGGTGACCTTGGCGTCGATGCGATGCACATCAATCTGCACAAGACCTTCTCCACCCCTCATGGCGGTGGTGGACCGGGGTCCGGACCGACCGTCCTCTCAAATGCACTCGCGCCTTACGCGCCAGTGCCCTTCGTGGTGAAGGATGAAGACGGGGTCTTCCGCCTCGTGGAGGACATGGAAGGTGATGCGAGCGAGAGCTTTGGCCGCATGGTGGCCTTTCATGGCCAGATGGGCATGTTCGTCCGGGCGCTGACCTATATGCTCAGCCACGGCGCAGACGGCTTGAAGCAGGCCTCTGAAGATGCCGTGCTGAACGCCAACTATATTCAGGCGCGCCTGAAATCCGTCATGACACCAGCTTTCGATGGCTATTGCATGCATGAGGCATTGTTCTCCGATGCCTTCACGGCGGACGGGATCGAGACGATTGATATTGCGAAATCCCTCATCGATGAGGGCTATCATCCGATGACCATGTACTTCCCTCTGGTCGTGCATGGGGCGATGCTGATTGAGCCGACCGAGTCAGAATCGAAAGCCGAGCTGGATCGCTTTTGTGACTCGCTGGAGGCGATTGCCCGGCGTGCTGCACAGGGCGATGAAACGATGAAGGGCGCGCCCTATCTCGCCCCGATGCGTCGCCTGGACGAAACGCAGGCCGCCCGCAAGCCTGTGCTCAAGTGGACACCGCCAGAAACGAGTTCCGTCGCGGCGGAATAAGGATCAGGAAGCGTTCTGCACTGTTGGGCGTGACTTTCGGAAGAGCGCGCCCACTGGCCGTTCAAAATAGGTGTAGCTGAGCAGCGAGGCGATAATCGATCCGGTCACGCAGGCAAGCGCAAACGCGACATTGTCGAGCAGGCCAGGATGGCCGAGCTGGAAAACAGGCGCGAGAACGGGAATGTCTCCGAGGCGTCCGAACAGGACCCGTAGGGCTACGATGACGATCGTGTGCACGAGGTAGAGCGAATAAGAGGCGTCACCGAGCCGGACCATCGCAGCGAGTATTTTGCGCAAGGCTGGAAACAGGGCGCGCACGCTGCGAGGTCTAGTCTGACCAGCCAGCCAACCTGTCCAAAATGTAGCAAGTGTGCCCAAGCCGCCCACCAGAACTGCAACAATAGTGGCATTGACCCGCACGGATAGAGGGGCTGTTTCTCCCAGGCCGTAGAGCTGGAAAACCGCGATAGTCAGCAAAGCGCCGACACCCGCCGGGACAAGCCATGCCAAACGATCTTCAAGTTCCAGCGTGACGAGTCCGTAGATGAGCGCGGCACTCGGCAAGCCGAACATCATGACGCGGCCCCATTGAAGTGTGTAATCGGTTTGGGGCCCCTGCAGGCACAGGAACGCCACCATCCATAGCGTGGCGACCAGCATCACGATCCCACCTCGCCACGCAACTCCGGACGCGACGAGCATTGCTGTGGCGGCGCCGAACAGAAATTCCATGGTCATGGGCGAGAAAAACAGCGACAGGAAATCGGTAACGATCGGGCCGGACAGTCCAGACATCCATCCTGCGATGACTGCAGCTCCCCAGCCAAGCAACGCATAGGGCCACCAGGATCTGCGAAGCAGCAAGACGAGGCTGAACGCGAGATAGAAATAGACTTCATGGATCAGCGTCCACCCCACCACAAGTACCGGCTCCTTTTCCTGTGGAATCAGCAGGAAGGACTTGATGATATAGATCCAGTCTGGCTCCGGACGCGACGTGACTTGCAACGTTTCGACCATATTGCCCAACTGGAAATAGCCGAGCAGACCGACTGTGGTGATACCGGCAAACAGCCACCAGACCGGATAGACCCGGGTCAGCCGACGGAACACGAAGTTCAGAGCTGTCTGGATGCCGGGCTTCAATTCGTAGGTCACGGCGACCATGATGAAGCCGGAGATCACGAAGAACAGGTCGACCCCGGCGAAACCATTCGTCACAATGCCGCCAAGCCAAGCCAACTCGCCGCCACCATTATGGACGATGCCGCGAGTTTCGTGGGCTCTGGTGTGATAGAGAACGACCAGGAGGGCCGCCACTCCACGCAGGACCTGAACAGACTGCAGTTTCATTCCGGGCCTCACGCAACACTTCATCCCGCCCTGCGCGCGGAACGAGCGGGCAATCTGTAGCAATCAGGTAACGCAGACACCAGACTTTGACCACATCATGACGATATCGCTGGCGGCGCCCGCTTCTTTTCCCATATTCAGCTTAATGGCCGATGACGAAACCCACATGAAAACGGAACAGACCGCAGCTTCCTCAAAGCCTGCGGCGGGGCTGCGCAATGGTGTGAACGTAGCGTTCCGCCAGATTTTGGCGCTTACCGGTCTGATCATGATCGTGGTGGCCATTCCAATCGCTTTCGTCACGCCGATCATTCCTGTTGGCTTGCCGATTGCCATTCTTGGTGTCGTGCTGCTGGGGCGGAACGCGATGTGGGGCAGGCGGTGGATGGAGAGCGTGTTGGCAAGGCATCCCCGGGTCGAACGGTTTGCGCCAAACTGGCTGATGCGCTTGGTGTTCGGCCGAGACAAGAAAGACCCGTCTCAACCGGAACAGTAGAAACAAATTGCGGCAAATCCGGCCGGGCAGGCAAGAATTTCACGCGTGTTTCCGGCTCAGGCCTTGAAGCCGGGAGAAATGTCAGCAGTATGCGCCAAACCTTTCTGCGGACACGGGGCGAAATGAAATGCGAATACTTTATGGGCTGGCAGCTGTTTGCGCTGCGGCACTCCTGCTTTCAGCGTGCGGTGGAGGCGACGATGCCGACAAGGCTGCGTCGTCGGAAGACGCGTTCGACCGCAATCCCTATCCCTCCACATATGCGCCCTATCCGAATGCGCCTGTCCTGATCACCAATGCCACAATCCTCGATGGCGAAGGTAACCTGATCGAAGATGGCAGCCTGCTGTTGCAGGATGGCAAGATCGTCGCACTAGGCGCCGATATCGAAGCCCCGGATGGTGCCGAGACCATTGATGCGACAGGTCGCTGGGTGACTCCGGGCATTATCGACAATCACAGCCATCTCGGCGTCTATCCCTCGCCCGGTGTGACCGCGCACGGCGATGGCAACGAAATTTCTGCGCCGGTCACAGCGGAAGTGTGGTCGGAGCACGGTGTCTGGCCGCAAGATCCAGGCTTCACGCGGGCGATAGCCGGAGGCATCACCTCGCTTCAGGTGCTACCGGGCAGCGCAAACTTGTTCGGCGGGCGCGGCGTGATCCTCAAGAACGTGCCGAGCCGGACCGTTCAGGGCATGAAATTTCCGGACGCGCCCTATACGCTGAAGATGGCCTGCGGCGAGAATCCCAAGCGCGTGTATGGCTATGGCGGCGGGCGTTTTCCTGGTGGCGCCCCTTATTCTCGGATGGGCAACGTGGCGGGATACCGGCAAGCTTGGATCAAGGCTGCAGAATACAAGCGCAAATGGGAGAAGTACGAGGACGAAGGCGGTGAACCACCTGCGCGTGATCTCGAACTGGACACGCTCGCGGGTGTGCTGAATGGCGACATCCTCGTGCACATGCATTGCTACCGCGCCGATGAGATGGCGCAAATCATGGATATGTCGAAGGAGTTTGGCTACAAGGTCACCGCCTTTCACCATGCCGTTGAAAGCTACAAGATTGCCGACAAGCTGGCCGAATATGGTGCGTGTTCTTCCATGTGGGCCGATTGGTGGGGCTTCAAGATGGAAGCCTATGATGGCGTCCGTGAGAACATCCCGATGGTCCACAAGGCCGGCGCGTGTGCCATCGTCCATTCGGACAGTGATGTCGGTATTCAACGTCTCAACCAGGAAGCCGCCAAGGCATGGTCTGATGGTTTGAGGGCAGGTATCGATATTCCGAAAGAGGTCGCTTGGACGTGGCTTTCGCTGAACCCGGCCAAGTCATTGGGCATTGACGATCGTACGGGCAGCCTGAAGCCCGGCAAGATGGCGGATGTCGTCGTCTGGTCCGATGACCCGTTCAGCGTCTACGCCAAGGCAGACCAGGTCTTTATTGACGGCGCGCTGATGTTTGACCGCGACCATCCTGAGACCAATCCTGTGATGGATTTTGAAATAGGCCAACCTGGTGAAGGAGATCGCAAATGATCCGTACACTACTTACAAGCGTTGCCGCCTTGGGTCTCGCAGCGGCGCCCGCGTACGCCGATACGTTCGTCATTCGCGGTGAAACGGTCTGGACCGGCACCGCTCAAGGTATGATCGAAAACGGCGTTGTTGTCATCGAGGACGACCGGATTGTCACGGTCGGCGGGGCAGATACTGAAGTGCCAGGTGGCGCCACCGAGATTTCCGCTGAATGGGTCACGCCTGGTCTGATCGCCTCCTTTGCCCGAACAGGCCTGGTTGAAGTTGGCGCGGAAGATTCTACGAATGACACGGCGGCGGCGATGTCTCCGTTTTCAGCCGCGCTGAATGCAGCCGATGGGTTCAATCCCGACGCCACTGCGATTGATGTCACCCGGATCGAAGGTTTTACGCGCCTGGTTGTTGTACCCAACACCGGCAATGCGCTATTTGCCGGGCAGGGTTTCGTAGCTGATACGAGCGGTGATCTCGATACGGAGCTGGATGAGAAGGCATTTACCTTCATCAAGCTCGGTGAAGCAGGCGCGGGTCTTGCTGGCGGCTCGCGGCAGTCTGCCATGACGCTGCTGCGGGCGGCGCTGGATGATGCGCGCAGCTATCCAGCGCGCTACATCACGCAGAATGATGGCGCGGTTCTGAACCGGATTGATGCACAAGCGCTGTCGCCCGCCGCACGGGGCCAGCAGTTAATCTTGATTGAAGCGAGTCGTGCCAGTGACTTGAATGCCGTGATGGATCTGGCCGAGGAGGAGCCGTCACTGAAGATCGTGATTGTCGGCGCGGACGAAGCGTGGCGTGTGGCGCCACGGCTGGCCGAGATGGATATCCCGGTGATCATCAATGCGTTTTCCAATCTTCCGGGCTCGTTTGAGAAACTGGCAGCGACATCTGAAAATGCAGCGCGACTGGCCGCAGCAGGCGTTACATTTGCCATTGCCAATGTTGGGGATAGCAGCCATCAGGCGCGGCTTGCGACACAGCTTGCCGGCAATGCAGTCGCCAACGGACTGAGCTTCGATGATGCTTTGGCGGCGTTGACCACCGCCCCGGCGGACATGTTCGGCCTGACGGGGTATGGTCGCCTCGCGCCCGGCGCACCCGCTGATGTGGTTGGTTGGGACGGGGATCCTTTGGAGGTCGCGTCTGCACCCATCGCTGTCATCATTGCCGGCGAGCAGCAGTCACTCGAGTCCCGCCAAACGCGACTGCGTGACCGTTATCTCAGCCTGGATGAGAGTGAACGGCCGCGCGCTTTTACACGGCCATAACACTAAGACTTGGCGCGAGCGTTCAGACTTTCGATCAGTTCCGGCGTGATGGTTCCTGTCACGTTGAGAGACTGAGCGGTTTGATAGTCGCGAATGGCGGTCGCTGTATCCGGCCCAAGGGCTCCATCGGCGGAGCCAATGTTGTAGCCAAGTACGGTCAGGGCCTGCTGTGTCGCGCGTACTTGAGCCGCATTCCCGATGTTCCATGATTGCGCGCCGAACCGGCCATTGGCTGCTGCGTTGGCGCGGGAGGCGGTCCAGTCTTCAGACTGTACACGGGCATGGTTCACCGCTTCTGGTGAGACGCGCTTGGAAATTTCCATGACTTTTGCCGGTGCGCCTGCGTCGCCATTCTTGGCAGCGACCATGAACCAGTAAAGGGCTTCGGTCAGATTTGGGCTGATGCCGAGGCCTTGCTCGTACAGTACGCCGAGATTGTATTGGCTATCGACAATGCCGAACTCCGCGCCTTTTCGAAACCATCCAACGGCACCCGCATAGGTTTGCTCGCCGCCCTCGCCCTCAGCCATAAAGACGGCAAGGTCATGCATTGCTTTCACGTTGCCACCGTTTGCAGCCCGTTCCGTCCATTCCCGGGCCAGTGTCAGATCCTTCGGTACACTCGTACCTTTTTCATGCAATTTTGAAAGCGTGTACTGAGCAATTGGCAGGCCCTTCTCTGCGGCCTGCCGCATCAGGACTGCGCCGCCTTTCAAGTTGCCATCGGCAAGCTGCTGTTGCGCTAGTTGGAATTGCGCGATGCCGTTCCCGGATGCTGCGGCATTTGCCAGCGTGTCGACTTTCGGGATCGGCGGGTAGCTCGTGGTCGGCTCAATACGCGCGGTCGCGATCATTGGCGTTGGTTCAATCAGTTCAGCCATCGGGTCGGATGGCTCTTCAGATGGTGCAACCTCGCCGCTCTTGTCTGCGGCCGCAGTCTCCAAGTCAGTTGGCGGCGCGACATCATCTTCGAACAGAAGGGCATCATCGGATGACTCGGCGGCTTCTGCGGGTGGCAATTCTGTTTCAATTAGACTCGCAGCCGCCCCATCGACGGGCGCGGCCAGTTCGGTTACCGAAGTCGGGGCCTGCTTACCGCGCAGATAAAGGTACCCGCCCACAGTGGCGCCCGTGATGATAACGGCTGAGGCCGCAGCATAGAGTGGGAGCTTTCCGTTTCCGAAGCGCAAGCCTTTGTCAGCCTGATCACTTGGAGGTGCAATCGATGGGGAAGAATCCTTGCGACCCGACGACGCCGCAATCGCAGCGCGGCGAGCCATGTCGATATAGTTCGCAGCCGGCGAGGCGGCCTCAGGCTCGTCTTCTAGCGCCTCTGTAAACTCAGGGTCGGCGAATGTTTCTCCGGCCGGATCGACTTCCGTGTCGAATTCATCGTCTTCGAAAATATCCGATTCACGTGGCTCGGCAGAATTGTCCCCGTAGTCCTCAAGCTCGGCAAGTGCATCAAATCCGACTGGGGAAGGAGCTTCATCAGCATCGGCGAATGCGTCGTAGAAATCGTCTTCTGCATTGTCCGGATCTGCGTCAACTTCGAATTCGTCCTCGACGAGATCGTAGTCTTCTTCATAAGCATTTGACTTGGCGCTCGTCCCAGCTTCTATCTCGACTTCGTCGACTTCCTCTGTTTCGGTCCAGTCTGTGAGGAATGCGTCGCTGGTATCGTCATCTGCAATGTCCTCGGGCAGGCCGGGCTCAAACACTGCATCATATTCATCCGAGAGAAGATCAGACGATGCGTCTTCCTCTTCCTGGAATTCTTCGAGCAGGCGATCAGTCTCGTTCAGCGCATTCATGGTTGCCAAATCAGTTGGCTCGACTGCACCGGACTTGGAGGGCGCAGCGGTGTCTTCGAGCATTTCCAATCGCGTCGCGAGTGACGCCATCGCCTTCTGGATTGGCGAGAGGGATGCGCTGGTCTGGGTTTGCGCCTGCTCGAGTTTATCGGTGACACTTGATATCGCTTCGGAGAGCTTCAGGTCTGCGCGCTTGCGGTTCTCATCAATCTCGGTAGCGAGGGTCTGCAGGGCCTTGTCCTG
Source organism: Hyphomonas sp. UBA3601 (assembly GCF_002375605.1). NCBI lineage: Bacteria > Pseudomonadati > Pseudomonadota > Alphaproteobacteria > Hyphomonadales > Hyphomonadaceae > Hyphomonas > Hyphomonas sp. UBA3601. Next base: position 9,502 of record NZ_DFME01000140.1, read on the forward strand.
GCGCGCTTGCAGGCGGTTGGCGACGGTCGCAACCTGATCCCCAATCTGGGAAATTGCCTCGGCGCTACGCTGCTCACTTGCATTGACCCGCTTGTCGAGGTTTGCGCCAAATTCTTCCATCCGTGTGCCGACCAGGTCACCAATCCGTCCGATCTCGGACGAGACCTTGTTCATGTCCTGAGTCTGACGATCTTCGCCTGCGACCAGTTTTTCGCGAACTTCGTTCAGACCGGTCTGAAGTTCGGCAACGGCTTCCTCACTGGCGCCCGAGGCCGCACGAGATATTTCTTCGGCCAGTTCTGCGCGGGCCGTGTCGACGGTACTGCGGACAGTCGTCATGATTTCGTCGAAGCGCGATTCAAACTCTGCCCGAAGGCGGTCTGCCAAATCAGGCTCGACCGTTTTCGACAGGGTCTCGATCTTGGCGTCAAGATTGTTGAATGTGGACTCAAGGCTGAGCAGGGCCGCATCCGTGGTGGTTTCTGCTCGGTTCAACCGGTCCTGTGTTTGAGCCAGTGTGGTTTCGACAGTCGCCAGGGATTTCGTAATCTTCGTCTCGACACTTTCCAGACGTGCATCGCTCTTGTCGACCTCAGACAGACGCAAGTTCACATGCGTTTCCAGATTGGATAGACGATCGGCAAGCTCGCGGGCTGTGCCCTCGGCGCGCAACTCTGCTTGGTCCACGGCGCGCTCGACGCGAGAGGCCGCATCGGACAGGGTCTGTTCGACC
>NZ_DFME01000140.1:10294-15191 GCF_002375605.1 Hyphomonas sp. UBA3601
TCGGACAGGGTCTGTTCGACCTTCACTTCCATGTTTTCAACGCGGTCGGTCAGCTCGGTGAAGCCTGTCTCGACCCGGCCCTGAATGGCTTGGGCCTCATTCTGAGCCAGTTCGCTTTCTTCGAAGACATGGCTGGCAAGTTTGCCTAGCGCCTGTTCGAGTGATTTCAGCGCTTCGAGATTTTCGCGGGTCGTGTCGTCGGCTTCAAGCTTCTGCACTTTTGCCTGCAAAGCGGAATGTGTGACCTTCAGTTCTTCGATCAGGCTGTCCACATGGCCTGCTACGGCAGCAGAATTTTGCTCGGCCTCTTCCAGGCGAGCCACCAGGCCGAGGATCGTGTGGTCCATACCCGTTATGGCAAGTGTGGAGCGCGCTTCTGTTGCCTCAATGCGGCGCGTCAACGTGTCGAGCGTGTCGTTCGCCGCGTTTGCCGTTGGTCGGCGATTCTGGAAAGGATACGCAACTTCGTTTGGCCGGGGGGCATCGACCGACATAAGTAGCCGGTTCAGATACTCCCCCAAGGTGATGCCTTCAGCATGCGCTGCCTCGCGAGCGGCGTCGCGCGCGCGCTGGTCAATTCCTTTGACGCTCCAGGGCCCCGTCTGGCTCATCCCCACTCTCCTAAGCACTCATTTTGCCCGCGATTGTTAATGCTTCGGGCAAAATCATTCAGATTCAGCATCGGTGATGACAGGAGCCGGATTAAGGGCAGGTTAAAGGTAAAGAAAACCTCCAAATCCGGTAACTCTACCAAGGGAATCTGCGGGGAAACGAAGAATGCCAAAAAAGTTTACGTTGACGTTCGCGTAAGCCTTGATCTAGATTTGCGGAATGATGAACAACAAGCTCTCCAAGATTTCCGCTGCGGATTCCCGCACCTACACAATTTCCGAGCTTGCTCGCGAGTTTGGCGTTACGCCGCGGGCGCTGCGTTTCTACGAGGACAAGGACATGCTCCATCCCGCTCGGGATGGCATGACCCGGGTCTATTCCAATCGGGATCGCGCGCGGCTCACCATCATCGTCAGGCTAAAGCGTCTCGGCCTGCCGCTTGCCGATATCCGTGAAATCCTGGACCTTTACGTGCTCGATGACGGACAGCGCGCTCAGATGCGAATGTCGCTCGAGAAGTTCCGCAAGCAAGTGAAGGAGCTGGAAATTCAGAGAGGCGACATCGACACCGCCCTGACGGAGTTGCGCAAGGGCATCTCATGGCTGGAAACGCAAATTGCGAATACCGGCCCGTCTGATGAGAACAAGCGACAGCTTGCGGCATATGACGAAATTGCCCGCAGGCAGCTCGACGAAGTCTGATCTGCATCGACCAAATTGTGCCCCACCCAGCAGATGCTACGGTGGGGCAAATTAATTTGTACAAGCGCGCCGCAGATATCTGCGATTTTCGTGCTTTATTGACAGGAAATACAAAATGCCACGTTACGACGCGCCGATCCGCGACATGCAATTCATCCTGCAGGACCTGTTGCAGATCCAGAACTATTCAAACCTGCCGGGTTTCGAAGAGGCCACGCCGGACCTGGTGAATGCCATCCTCGAGGAGGGAGGCAAATTCGCCAAGGAAGTCCTGTTTCCGCTCAACGCTGTGGGCGACCAGCAAGGGTGTGTGCGCGGCGATGACGCCAGTGTAAAAACCCCGGATGGCTTTCCAGAAGCTTATAAACAACTCGTTGAAAACGGCTGGCCTTTGTTGTCGGCCGATCCGTCCATGGGCGGTCAGGGGCTTCCGCACGTTGTAAACATTGCTTGGACTGAAATGGTATCATCGTCGAACATGGCGTTCGGGATGTATCCGGGGCTGACGCACGGTGCCTATCAGGCGCTGATGGCGGGTGGCTCCGATGAACTCAAGGCCAAGTACGGGCCGAAGATGGCGTCGGCCGAATGGGCCGGTACGATGAACCTCACCGAGCCGCATTGCGGCACGGATCTGGGCCTGATGAAAACAAAAGCCGTGCCGCAGGGCGATGGCTCCTACAAGATCACAGGCCAGAAGATCTGGATTTCCGGCGGCGAGCAGGATCTGACGGAGAACATCATCCACCTCGTGCTCGCCCGCATCGAAGGCGCGCCAGAAGGCATCAAAGGCGTTTCCCTGTTCGTTGTGCCGAAATACATGGTGGGTGAAGATGGCTCGCTGGGCGAGCGCAATGCCTGTTCCTGCGGTGGCCTCGAAGAAAAAATGGGCATTCACGGGAATGCGACCTGCGTCATGAATTATGACGGCGCGACAGGCTTTCTTGTTGGCGAAGAGCATAAAGGCATGCGCACCATGTTCGTCATGATGAATGAGGCGCGCCTCGGCGTGGGCCTGCAGGGTCTGTCCCAAGCCGTCGTCGCCTATCAGAATGCAGTCGATTTTGCGAAGGACCGTCTTCAGGGGCGTTCCCTGACCGGGCCAAAGGCACCTGAAAAGCCTGCCGATCCGATCATCGTTCATCCGGACGTGCGCCGCATGTTGATGGACCAGAAGGCATTCCTCGAAGGCGCGCGCGCGCTGACTTACTGGACGGCCTTCCAGGGTGACCTTCAGCACAAATCTCCAGATGAAAAAGTGCGGGAAAAGGCGGGCGACTATATGGCCCTTCTGACGCCGGTCATCAAAGCATACCTGACCCATATGGGCTTTGAGAAAGCCAATCAGGCGCTGCAACTTCACGGCGGCTCTGGCTTTACGCGTGAATGGGGTCTGGAGCAGATCGTCCGCGATTGCCGTATCACTCTTATTTACGAAGGCACCAATGGCGTGCAGGCGCTCGACCTCGTTGGCCGCAAGCTGGCGTCCAATGGTGGCCGGGCTGTCTTCAGCTTCTTTGGTGAAGTTGACGAATTCATTAATTCAGCCGATGGCGATGCCGATATGGCCCCGTTTATCGAGGGCCTGACGACACTGAAGGCCCAGTTGCAGGAGGCCACAACCTGGCTGATGCAAAATGGCATGACCGATTTCAACAATGCGGGCGCTTCCAGCCACGATTACCTGCACCTGTTTGGCCTCACAGGCTTGGCATTCATGTGGGCGAAAATGGCCAAGATTGCGCTGGAGAAGAAGGCGGCGGGCGATCCCTTCTATGAAGAGAAGCTCACAACCGGCTATTATTTTGTGGACCGGATGGTGCCGGATGGTGCTGCACACCTGGCCAAGGTGAAGACCGGCGCGAAGTCGATGATGGCCTTGCCAGCGGAGGCGTTTTAGCGCGCCAGTCCGATTTTGATGGCGCGTGGCCCAAATAAGTGGGTTTCACGCGCTATCACACAAAAAAATTATGCGATTCCGCTCGTTCTGACGTTGGGAGAGGGCTGGGAATTCCTCGGAGCGACGCTTACATGTTTACGTGAACGTAAGCGGCAAGCAAAAGCCGCCCATAGCGGAGGAAGACGAATGCAGGCCAGCCCACTAGATGTCCCGAAGGCCAATTGGCGCCAGGACGAAGAGCTCGAGATTTTCTCTGACGCTGTTGGCCAGTTCTTCGAAAAGGAATGCGTGCCGCATGTGCCCCAGTGGCGCAAGGACGGTATTGTTCCGATGGAAATCTGGAAAAAGGCTGGCGAAATGGGCCTGCTCGGCGCATCCGTGCCCGAAGAATATGGCGGCGCGGGTGGTGATTTCCGTCATGAAGCCATCATCATCGAACAACAGCAGTGGAAGGGTGTCGACGGATTCGGCATAACCCTGCACAATGCGATTATTGCACCCTATATCGTCGCCTATGGCACCGAAGAACAAAAGCGGCGTTGGCTGCCCGGCATTTGTTCGGGCGAACTCGTAACCGCCATTGCGATGACGGAGCCCGGTGCAGGCTCTGACCTGCAGGGCATGAAAACGACCGCCAAGCGCGATGGCGACGAATATGTCATCAATGGCTCGAAGACCTTCATCTCGAATGGCCAGACCGCAAACCTGATCCTCGTTTGCGTGAAGACGGACCCGACCCAGGGCGCCAAGGGCATTTCGATTGCCGTTGTCGAGACAGACAAGGTGGAAGGCTTCCGCCGCGGCCGGAACCTTGAAAAGGTTGGCCAGCATGCTGCGGATACATCGGAGCTGTTCTTCGATGAAGTGCGTGTGCCAGCTTCCAACCTTCTTGGCGAAGTCGAGGGCAAGGGCTTCATCCAACTGATGCAGAAACTGCCGCAGGAGCGCCACATAATCGGCCTTCAGGGCGTCGGCATGATTGAGCGTGCAATTCACGAGACCGTCGAATATGTGAAGGGCCGCAAGGCGTTCGGCGGTACGATTTTCGATTTCCAGAACACCCAGTTCAAACTGGCCGAATGCAAGACCGAAGCGACCGTCGCCAAAGTGTTTGCCGATCATTGTACGGAGCGCCTGCTCAAGGAAGAGCTCGACGCCGCCACCGCGTCCATGTCGAAATACTGGATCTCTGATCTCCAGTGCAAGATCGTCGACGAGTGTCTCCAGCTGCATGGTGGGTTCGGCTACATGGACGAATATCCGATCGCCCAGATGTATGCAGATGCGCGCGTTCAGCGTATCTATGGCGGCGCCAATGAAGTCATGAAAATGCTGATCGCGAGGACGCTCTAGTTTCCCATGCCTGACAGTCATCTCATTCGTGATGTCTTTCCGAAGCCGAGCCCGTCCTCGACATCGCTTGGCTTTGAACTCCTGGCGCTCGACATGAAAGCGCTGACAACCCGGGTGCGCTTTGAAGGCCGCCCGGAGTTCTGCAATCCGGCAGGCGTTATCCAGGGCGGCTATCTTGTCGCCATGATGGATGATACGATTGGCATGCTCGCCGGAATGAAGGCGGGCAAGACGAAGCTCCCTTCGACGGTTGATTTGCATACCCATTTTCTACGACCTGTCCGCAAGGGCGTCATCGAAGTTACAGCGCGTCTAAGGAATGTCGGCCGC
>NZ_DFME01000014.1:0-379 GCF_002375605.1 Hyphomonas sp. UBA3601
AGCCGCCGGGCGCTCGACCACTTCGCCCGCCGCGATCCGGTTCACGACATCAGGTGGCAGCTTGCGAATCTCGGGGCGAGGGCGGACGGAATCAGGCATCTGGTTACAATACCCCGGCTGACGCGCTTTGTCCCCGCCTGCCCGCACGGTTTCAACAGGGACCAGCCAAGGCGGGTATGTCCGGCCCGCGCCCGGCGTCCAGTTGACGCAGGCCGGTTGCCTTCCGTGCGGTTACCCCACAAAGTGCGCCGGAACATTCCGGAGCCTGAAATTCCATGAAGTTGACTTCTTCCCTCGCCGTCGCCGCAATAGTGTTGCTCACCGCTTGTGGTGGCTCCGATGCGCCCGAAACTGATACCCCGGCCGCAGAAGCACCTCC
>NZ_DFME01000014.1:511-14193 GCF_002375605.1 Hyphomonas sp. UBA3601
GCGAAGGCCCCTGCAGAAGCGGCGCCCGCCGCTGCCCCCGCTGAAGCGGCGGTTGATGCGGTATCACCGTTCGCGGCCCTGCCCGCCCCGTACAATACCGCCGATTATGCGCGCGGTCGTCGCACCTGGAAGCTCTGCCAATCCTGCCACATCACGGCGGAAGGCGGCGGTAATCTCGTTGGCCCGAACCTGCATGGGCTGTTCGGTCGCGAGGCCGGCACACTGGAGGGCTTTGCCTATTCCCCTGCCCTGCAAGAAGCCGACTTCATCTGGACGCCCGACAAGGTCGATCACTGGCTGGAGAACCCGCGCACTTTCCTGCCTGGCAACCGCATGACGTTTGCGGGTGTGCGCAAACCGGACGACCGCCTGGCGGTTGTCGCCTATCTGATGAGTGAGACCGGCTTCACCGCCGAAGCTACCCCGGAAGACGTCCCTGCGGAATAGACTGGTGTGATTAATGCCGGAGGATAAGGGCGAGCAGCACAGCATGCTCGTCAAACTCTCCGGCAAATTCCTCTCGATACCCGATCGCCACATCGGCCCATCCGAAATGATAGCCAAGCTTGGTCTCATACTTGTTTGAATCCGCCGTTTCGTTCCCGCGCTCGACCCAAAGCTGCTGGCTTATAAAGAAGTCCTGCCAGATATCGACGCCATAGCCGAACTCGGCGCGCTGGCGGACACAGCCATCTTCATGACGGATCACAGCGGCATCCGCGAAGACATAGAAGTTACGACCGCCCCGCAGGCCAGACAGGCCGCCGCTGAGGCGGGCTTCGGCGCCCCACTCGTCGCATCCGAATACGCCGGCCAGGGAGCTGCCATGAACCAGGCCGCCTTCAACGCCGACGGCCCACCCCTTGTGGGTGACCAGTTGCCGCCGCAGCGTGGCGCGCCAGAACTCCTTGTTGAACTGGCTGCCGACCTCATAGGCCACCGCCTCTGATTTTGCGGTAACCGTCCAATTCGGTGCGAAGCCATACTCGCCGTAGAGCGAAACGCGGTTTCCACGGACGCCTTCCAGCTCCTCTTCAGTGCCGACGGCCTCGGCATACCAACCTTCATGCGGTTGGGACCAAGGCCCTGCCGAAGCGGGTACGGCCCATGCCAGCCCGAGAAAAAGAACCCCAAATCCCCTCATCGCAGAGAAACCTAGTGAAGAAATCTGGGGTTGAAAACCATTTTCTGTCTCGCGTGGAATCCATGAAAAATGAAAAAGCCCCCGCCAAATTCGCGAGGGCTTTTTTAGTCGTCCATGTAATCCGCGCGCTTAGAGGCGGAACCGGATCTGGTCGGACCAGAAGCGCTCAAGTCGAGAAATGGTCTTGTTCAGTTGCGACAGGTCATCCGGACGCACGCTGGCCGTTGGCTCAAGAGCGCCGGCCTGCTTCTCGAAGAGGGCCTCGACCCGTTTGCGAACCTTTAGACCGCGCTCGGTCAGGCTGAGCGTGACGGTGCGCTTGTCATCTTCGGAGCGGGTCTGGATCAGATAGCCGCCTTCCTGGAGTTTCTTGACGTTGTAGGAGAGGCTGGTGCCAGCAAAGGCGCCACGAGCCCGAAGAACAGATGCGGGGGCTTCGCCTTCGCCAATTTCATAAAGCAACAATGCCTGAACGCCGGTCAGCGACCGCTCGCCGCCGCGCTCCAGATCGTCCTTCACAACATCATGAAGACGACGGTGCGCCTGCTCAAGCAAAGACAAAGACTTCAGGAAAGACTCGCCCAACGAATTGTTCGCAGTATCCTGCGCTTCTGCAATCATCATTTTCATCACCACTCAACTATTCACTCAACTTTTGTTGTAGTTTGAGTAGAAATACACGAGCAATCCTAATGAATTGATAAGCATGCCCTTTTCTCAAGAGTAGAAGGTTAATATCCACGCGAATACATTAACCGTTACTATTACGTAACGATTTGGGCCTGTCAGGTTTGGATATCATGAAAGTATTCGCTCAAGCGAACGTGTCGACCGTGCCGCGAATGCCGTATTTCGGACTAGGCCCATGCACGTTCGGCTCTGCACGACTGTCGATCAGCATGAATACGAAAACGATCAGGCCGCCGACATAGGGAATCAAGTTCAGCAGGTACATCCAGCCGGACAGATCCTGATCATGGAAGCGCCGTACGGTGACAGCTATACCCGGAATGATGGTATAAAGTATCCAAAGCGCGGTGAAGAGAGGGAGAAAGTATCCCTCGGAGTCGTCGACGCCAAATATTGATAGGGTAAGGATCGTGTCGACAACAAACGCCAAGACGAGCGCAAGTATCGAAAACAATATGTATCCCCAATACTCTTGGCGGCGTGCGCGGCCATTGAACTTGAAATAGCTGGATGACAGACATCTGAGAAAGTACGTCCAGATACCGTCACTCTTGACTGCCATGGGCTGCGCATAGGGTGCAGCCCCCGCATACCCCTGACTAACGGGCTGCGGCGGAACTGGCTGTGTAGAGGGTTGTCCGGTAGCCTGGAGCAAATAGATATCGCGCGCCTCGTCACCCATACCGACGAAATCGACAACATGCCCCTGGACGAGCCGATTGTTGTCCCGCACCTGTGCCTGAGAGAAATTGTAGCGCACACCATCGTCTCCGAGGATGAGGCCTAGCCCCTCCACAGAGTCAGCCTTCAATACTTGTCCGCGCATACATGCTCCTGAATCGCCCCAACTTTGAGTGTGGCCACTATTTCAAGGCCTTGGCTCGCGCTCAATCCCCAAAGGTCAACTCATCGTCGCCCAATGGCTCGAAATATCTCGCCACGTCCGCATCGCTGACCTCTTCCAGCGTGGCCGGCTTCCATTTCGGAGCATTGTCCTTGTCGATAATGACCGCGCGAACGCCTTCAAGGAAGTCATGACTTTGCACTTTACGCCAGCCAATGCGGTACTCCATCCGCATGTTCTCTTCAAAGTTATCAAGTTTGGCGCCATCTCGAACCTGACGAAGGGCAACCTTCACAGTCTCTGGGGACTTCGTTCGAATGGTCGCCGCCTGCTCGGATGCCCACTCATTGTCAGCCGCGTCCAACGCAGCAACAATCTCCTCGGCGGTGTCCTTTGCAAAGCAATCATCAATCAAATCGCTACGCGCCGCAAAGCTGCCCGCTGGCACAGGATGGGTCATGCCGCGCAGGATCTCGTTCAGCATTTCGGCGGCACCGACGGAGAAATCCGCGCCTTCGATCTGCTTTTTCAGGTTCGGCACCAATTCCGATGGCAGGAAATGCGTCGCCACCCGGGCCGCAGCGACATCTGCGCCCTTCAAACGCGCCCCCGTCAGCGCCAACCATGTACCAAGATAGCCCGACAGGCGCGGCAGGAACCAACCACCCCCCACGTCCGGGAACAGGCCGATCCCGGTCTCCGGCATGGCGAACAGCGTGCGCTCGGTCGCAACCCGGTGAGAGCCATGCACAGACAGGCCGACCCCTCCGCCCATGGTCACACCATCCATGATCGCCAGCACCGGCTTGGGAAAGGTCTTCAGCGCGGCATTCATCCGATATTCGACATTGAAGAAAGCGCGCGCCTCGCTCGCATCCCCCGCGCCGCTATCGGCCAGCATGCGAATGTCACCGCCAGCGCAGAACCCGCGCGTTTCTTCTTCATGGTCGATCATGACCAAGTGAACGGTCGGGTCTGCCGCCCAGCGTTCCAAGGCGGCCAAGATGGTGTCGCACATAGGTGCGTTCAGCGCATGCAACGCCTTTGGCCGCGTCAGCGTAACTCGTCCCACACCGCGATGGGTCTCCACCGATACGTCATTCGACATGCTTTATCCCTTTGTCTCAGGCGCTTTACGCCGATCATTATCTGTTTCGCCTACCCCTACATTCGACGCCTCGCGGATCAAGCCCGACTCGTGTGTCAGGACGTTAACAGTCCGCAAATCCCGATTGGAAATTCCTGGCAATAGCAAACCGCGAATGTTTACTCGTTGAGACTATTCTTCGCCTATGAGACAGACCGACCTTCCCGGCGCAGAGCTGCGTGGACGCCGCACTCCGGTGATCGCCAAAGGTATTCTGAAACTGGGTTTCTTGCGCTCGGTGCCGTGCGATATTCGCAACATTTCATCCGGCGGAGTCCGCTTTGCGACCCGCAAGGAAATCAATCTGCCAGAAACCTTCTCGATCCGTCTGCCCAACAGTAAACAACCGCGCCTGTGTCAGCGGCGTTGGCAACTCGGTCGCGAGACCGGTGTCGAGTTTATCTGATCCATTCCCTTTGTAGCGGCAGGGTGAGGAGGCAGGAACTTCTCAAATGACCCCTCCGCCTAGCGTGGTAACAGCGCCGTATCGCAATGCCAGCAAGCTTCGGCGCTGCCTGCGCCAATGGGGCTGCCGGGCGGGATATCGACTTCAGGTGTGGACGGCATGACGGGTAGAGATGGCCTGTCGAGATGGGCTGTAATACGACGGGAGAGCTCGTCCCGCACTGCCACATCCGCTGGATCAGCTCGCCGCGAACGGGACACAATCCGGCGCGCCAGAGCGCTGAGATATGCATTGGTCTGGATCACCGTTTCAGACGTCGCATTTGTGTTTGCGGCAAGGTCTATCAGTACGGAAACGTACCGCACTTGCTCGCGCCGCAGGATACTCGCCTGACGTGGCGTGTCAGCGTCTTTGAACAGCGCCTCCTCCACTTCGCGCAAGACATCACCATAGCTCAGTGCGTTCGCGTCGCGGCGTTCAGTTTCGATCAGGCGTGCAACGCGCTGGGGATGCAGCAAGGCGCCCAAGGTTTGTGAGGCCGATGTGTCAGCGGCTGTCAGAAGATCAAACATCGCCCCGGTTTCGCCTGGGAAATATTCCGCCCCCGCGCCCGCCCCACGGAACGACACCAGCGGCGGCGTCAACAGGTCGAGCGTCCGGTCTGGCAGATCAAGCACGGCCGGATCCAGCGTTGCCACCAGCGCACTGAGCGCGCCGCGTTGCTGATCTGCTGGCACAGGCGCTCCGCCAATATTGGCCTGCCCCGTTTCGGCATAGTGGAAATCATAACCGCCGATCATCTTCGCCGCTGCGTTCACCTGATAACGATGATAAAGATAGACCGGCACGATCACCGCCCGCAGGCGCGAGGTGGGCTCGCCTGGCTGCAGCGCGCCGAGGCCGAACCGTTCAAGCGCTACTTTCCGTACCCGCATCACCTCCGTCAGGGAGGCGACAGGGTCTGTGCCATTGTCCCAGACGCTCGCATAGGGATGCGCGGTACCCACGCCACGCCCCTGCGGATCATCGATGTATCGCAGTCCGCTTCCCCAGGCCGATTCCAACAGTTCGTCTCCTGCAGCATTCTCGTCCGTGCCATCAGGATATTGCCGGTAGAGCCACATTGCAGACACTATGTCCCACTCACCGATTCCGACATCATAGGCAGCTGAGAAATCCAGCTCCCCGTTCTGGCCAACCCAAACAAGCGGTGCCGGATAATCCATCACCGACGCGCGCTCATTCGAGGACGCCGCAAAATTGTGGGCGAAGCCAAGCGTGTGGCCAACTTCATGCGCAGCCAATTGGCGAATACGGGACAGAGCGATCTGGACAGGATCATCCGCCGCGCCAGTGCCGGTCTTTGATGCGCCCGCCAGTCCTTCAAAAATCATCCTGTCCTGGCGCACACGCTGACTACCCAGAATAACGTTGGCTTTCAGCATTTCACCCGTACGCGGATCGGTCAGTCCACCACCATAGGACCAGCCGCGGGTCTGGCGGTGCACCCACTGGATCACATTATAGCGGACATCAAGTGGATGGGCGCCTTCGGGCAGGACTTGCACGCGATAGGAGTCCGGAAAACCAGCTGCCTCGAACGCTTCGGCCCACCAGGATGCCCCTTCAATCAGGGCGGCACGGATTTCCTCTGGCGCACCGGAATCGACATAGAAGACAATCGGCTCTTTTGCGGGGCTGCTCGCGGCAGTGGGGTCCTGCTTTTCCAGCCGAAAGCGGCGTGCAAAGGACTGCCCAACCTGTCCGCTCAGGGGCGCGGAAAAATCATAGTAGCCGACGTCAATCGCACCGCTGCGTGGATCGAACATGCGGGGCGTGTAGCCGTCATCCGGCAAGCGCACGAGCGATGTGTGCTGCACCAGCGTCACAGAGCGCGCATCAGCCGCCGTGGCCCAGACTTCCGCTTTCGGTTCGTCACTGCTCAGCGTCAGAAAGGCATCAAACTCGGCATTGTCCGGAAAGGCCAGCGCCGCCGAAACGTCCGGCATGGACAAGTCCTTCGAGATCTGGAACGCGCCGCCCTTGGGATGCTGTTTCAGCCGCGCGCGTACATCCATCGTGTCGCGCGTCAGATAGGACGACAGGTCCACCAACAATTCGCCCTCCGGTCCGGTGCCGAGAATTTCACCCGACCAGACAAAGCTGCGCGCAAAGGAATCCCGCACGGCTTTGCGCTCCAGCGGATTGTCGGCGCTGGCGCGATAGGTCCAGTTCTCGATCTCCGCGATGACCTTGTCGCCTACCTTGCGGAAGGCCACGATCTCACCGGCATTGGCGCGGCCCCGGTCCAGCCCGATCGGATTGGACCCGAGTCCCGCCGTCAGCCCTGTCGCCTGGATCGCGCGCAGGGCAACGCCCTCCGCGTCCGGCGCAGGCAGCGCGACCAGAACGCGCCCGCCATCCGCATCCAGGTAGAGGTCAACAAATCCCTCCTTGTGAACAAGCGATCCGGTTTCCTCGGCCCAATTCCCAGACTGCGCCCACGCCAGTGGAAGGACGAGCGTCGCCACCATCGCCAAAACCAGACTCTTCAATCCCCGCACAAGCGCACCTCTTCCGATCAGCTGAACCACAGCCGCACGGTGCCGCATATCGGATTGAGGTTCAATCGCTTTCCGGGCTGACAGCCCGTCAGGGCTCAGTGTGCCACCTTACCCGTCACAAGTCTGGGTATCGCGCATGATGCCGACCTTGGTGACCTTGCCGCTCTTGTTGTCGACGCCGAAATAGATGTCGCTATAGTCGTACAGCGTCTCATCGCCCTTGGTGACCACGCATTTCGGCTTGCCATAGGCCCCACGCGCCAGGATTTGCTCCGCGCCGGTCCCCACACCTATATCCGTGCGATACCGCGGGTCACGCGCGATGATCCAATAGACATTTTCATCCGCTGCGATGATGAGTCCATCATAGGTGTAAGTCGTTGCCCGCGTGCCTTCGATCGGCGTTGTATGGCGCGGCGTACCCATCACGGCGAACAGTTCGATCAGGCTCATACCCAACTCGACCTCGCCGACGCGCTCACCCCGGACGATTTGATTGTCATTCAGATTGGGCGGCGCACTGGCGCACGCGCCCAGCACAGCGAATCCGGCCACAATCGACAGCTTACGGACCATACGCATCGCCAGTCCTCCTTCTCTTGCACTCTACCAGAATGAAAGAACAGCGCAGCCACCGCCGCTTGTCCAGATACGGACGGCATGAAAACCTTCCCCGCACCCGCGAAAACGCTATAAATATCGGTAATGTTTGAGAAATTGCCCGAAAGGCCTAATCCTTGAGCATGTCCCGCGAGATGATGACGCGCATGATCTCGTTCGTACCCTCCAGAATCTGGTGCACGCGCAAATCGCGCACGATCCGTTCAACACCATAATCGGCGAGGTAGCCGTATCCGCCGTGTATCTGCAGGGCGTCGTTCGCAACCTTGAACGCAGTATCCGTGACAAAGCGCTTGGCCATCGCGCACCAACGTGTCGCGTCCGGCGACTTGCCGTCCAGTCGTCCGGCCGCCTCGTACAGCATGACCCTTGCGGCCTGAAGCTCGGTTTCCATATCCGCCAGCTTGAACGCCGTGTTCTGGAAGGTCGCAATCGCCTTGCCGAACTGTTCGCGCTCTTTCGCGTAGGCCACCGCCTTGTCGAGCGCGAGTTGCGCACCGCCGAGGGCACACGCCGCAATATTCAGCCGCCCGCCATCCAGCCCTGCCATCGCAAATCGGAAGCCGTGACCTTCCTCGCCAATTCGGTTTGCCGCCGGCACGCGAACGCCGTCCAGCATCACCTGCCGCGTGGGCTGGCTCTTCCAGCCCATCTTGCGCTCATTCGCCCCAAAGCTCAGCCCCGGCGTGTCCTTCTCGATAATGAAGGCCGACACGCCCTTGGCGCCGTCGTCGGAAGTGCGCGCCATCAAGACGTAAACGTCAGACGTGCCCGCGCCGGAGATGAATTGTTTCGTGCCGGAGATGACATAATCATCGCCATCCTTCACTGCGCGCGTCTTCAGGCTGGCAGCATCCGATCCCGCACCGGGTTCGGTCAGGCAATATGATGCGATCAACTCCATACGCGTCAGCCGCGGCACCCACGCCTGGCGCTGCGCGTCCGATCCGAACGTGTCGATCATCCAACTGGCCATATTGTGAATGGAAATGAATGCCGCCGTGGAGACATCCCCATAGGACAGCTGCTCGAAGATCATGGCCGCATCGGTGCGCGTCAGGGCGCTGCCGCCGACTTCTTCAGAGACATAAATGCCCGCAAAGCCAAGCTCGGCCGCCTGCTTGATAACATCGACCGGGAAGTGGCTGTCTCGGTCCCATGCTTCCGAATGCGGCAGCAATTGCGCCTCGGCAAATTTGCGGGCCATGTCCCGGATCATCAATTGTTCGTCGGAAAACAAAGCACTCATTGTTAATTCCCCGTTTTTTGGCGTAAGAGGTTTCCACGGGAATTGAATGGGCAGCGCGCAATGTCAATGCAACACGCCAGCACACGCTATGGAATCGATGATGCGGACGCGTCAGAAGTCGGCGTGTTGGCCGAAGTGGACCGCGCCGCCAGCGCCCTGTTTGCTCCAACCGGCCTATTGTCCGCAGAAGCCCTGAAAGACCATGTACCCATCGACATCCTTGCCAGCGCTGCAGAGAATGGCGACCTGTTCACCGCGCGGCTGGACACCGGCGCGCCGGTAGGATTCGCGCTGGTCTCCCTGCGCGGCGGCATGCTCTATCTTGACCAGATCAGCGTCCATCCGGATCAGGGCCAGCGCGGCATTGGCGCGGCTCTGCTGACCCGTGTGATCGACGAAGCGAAGCGTCGCAAGCTGCGCCGCGTTGCGCTGTCCACTTTCCGCGACCTGCCCTGGAACGCGCCGTTCTACGCCAAGCATGGCTTTCGCGAGATCAGACGCAGTGATATGGCCGAGTGGATGCTGGAACTGGAACGTATCCAGGCCGAAGAACTCGACGTTTCCAAACGCTGTTTCATGGTGCGTAAAATTGGCTGGTTGTAGCCATCCGGATTTTGGACCAATGAGGCTCACATGACCCAATTCCCCCAAGCCTTCCCCGCCACCCGCATGCGCCGCTTGCGCCAGGCCCCATGGATCCGTTCGCTCGCTGGCGAAAACGTGCTGACGCCCGCTGATTTGATCTGGGCCGTCTTCGTCCATGATGGCGAAGATCGCATGCCCGTCGGCTCCTTGCCCGGCATTGATCGGCTGAGCGTCAAGGACGCCGCCAAGGCCGCCATTCGCGCGCGAGAGCTTGGCATTCCGGCCATCGCGCTGTTTCCCTATATTGGCGCAGACGGCAAGGACGAGACCGGCTCCGGCGCGCTGGACCCGGACGGGCTCGTGCCGCGCGCCCTGAAGGCGATGAAGGATGCTGCGCCCGAAGTCGGCCTGATCACGGATGTGGCGCTCGACGCCTATACCAACCACGGGCATGACGGCCTGCTGGACGAAGACGGCACCATCCCGAATGATGCGACTACGGATAAACTGGTCCAGCAGGCGCTGGTCCATATCGGCGCGGGCGCCGATATCGTCGCCCCGTCGGACATGATGGATGGCCGCATCGGCGCGATTCGTTCGGCATTCGAGGAAGAAGGCTTCACCAACCAGATGATCCTCGCCTATGCCGCCAAATATGCCAGCGGATTCTACGGCCCCTATCGCGACGCCATCGGCTCGGCCGCCGCGCTGAAGGGCGACAAGAAAACCTATCAGCAAGATCCGGCCAATTCCGATGAAGCCCTGCGCGAGGTCGCGCTCGATCTTGCCGAAGGCGCCGACATGGTCATGGTCAAGCCTGGCCTTCCGTATCTGGACATTGTGCAACGCGTCAGCTCCACCTTCGGTGTGCCGACCATCGCCTACCAGGTCTCCGGCGAATACGCCCAGATAAAGGCCGCCGCCCAGAATGGCTGGATCGACGGAGATCGCGTCATGATGGAGTCGCTCATGTGCTTCAAACGCGCGGGCGCGAGCGGCGTGATCACCTATTTTGCTGAAGAGGCGGCGGTAAATCTCGGATGATCAAGCCCGTACCTACCGCTGTCCGGCAGCACCTGCTCAGAGCAGTCACGGTACGCAACGAATTTTCAATGCAAGTTGCCGCGTCAGATTTCTTCACGCAGGAACTGCATGAAGGCCTCCACTTTGTGAGGCACATAGCGCCTTGACGGATGAACCATCCAGGCTGCCGTTCCGAATTGATTTGCGGCGCACTCGAAATCGGGAAACAGGTCTACCAGATCACCAGCTTCCAGCTCCGGCTTGCAGAGCCAATCTGGTAGCAATGTTGGCCCCAACCCGGCCAGAGCGCATTGGGTCATCGTCAGACCATGCGAGACGAGTAGCCGTCCATTGACCGGAACTTCAAAAGCTTCGCCTGCGGCGTCACGAAACAGCCAGTGCGTGCGATATCCGGGGAGCGGAAACAGGACACACTCACGCTCTGACAAATCTCTTGGGTGAAGCAGCCCGCCATTGCGCTGGATATAAGACGGGCTCGCACAGATTTGAAATTTTCGCGGAACCAGTTTGGTGGCGCACATCTCGCCGTCCGGTTCGGGACCGAACCGAATCCCGAGATCGATCTGATCGGCGACGAGATCGACTTGTGAATCAGTCAATACCAGTTCGAGTGACAGCGCCGGATAACGGTCCATGAACTTCTTGAGAAGTGGCGCGATTACGCGCTGCCCCAGCGACGTACAGGCCGTGATCCGCAGCAGGCCCTGTGGCTCTGTCGCCAGATCCTGCGCTTTCTGCCGCGCGTGATCGAGATCTTCAATAAGGTTTCTTATTTGCTCAAAATAGCTCTGACCAGCTTCCGTCGGTGCCAGCTTTCGCCGACTTCGCTGAAATAGTCGAAATCCCAACTCTTCTTCCAGTCCGGCAATCGCGCGGGACACTGATGATGGGTCGACATCTCGGTAGCGGGCCGCATTGGCGAAACTGCCAAGCTTCATCACATCGACAAAGGTTTGAAGCGCCGTGATCTGCATGATGCAATTCCTGCATGAATATGATGCAACTGGCTAGGTTTATCTCGATAACTGCACGATCCATACTTTGCGCCTCAATGCTAGGAGCGCTTCGTATGTCAGTGAAATTTCACCATCAGTTCTTTTCGTCGCTTTCCGAGGTCATGGAAGACGTGCAACGAAATGGAACCTGGCCCACAACCTTCGTGTCTCCACCATCGGCTGGGTTGGACCCACATTGGCATTCCGAAGAAGTGCACGCCTACATCATGGAGGGGGAAACAGACTTCCTGGACGCGGGGACAGGTGTCCGCACAACCGTCGTGGCAGGCGACAAAGTCATCGTACCGGCCCGAACCCTGCACGCAGAAGGCGCGGTGAAAGATAAGGTCGTTTACATACTGGCCCTACCCGAAGCGCTGGATTCGGAGAGCTTCCTGAAAATGCGAGAACCGAACGACCTGCAATCGTAGTCCACCTTGTTGTCTGCCCGCCCGCGCTCGTGCTTCGACTTCGCTCAGCATGAGTGCTCACCTTTTTACCCCGCCAACCCCTCAAAATACCCCATCAGCATCTGCAGGGTCAGCTCCCGTGCGCGTTCGGGGGGCTTGTCGATCAGTGTGCCGAGGGACGGGCCGAACAGGCCGGTGCCGAGAGCGAGGGTCACGCTCATCAGGATCATGTCCTCGGCAAGCTCTGAGGGGATGCCGCCCTGCGAGATCTTTTTCTGCGCCACTTCCTGAACCGCCTCGCGCACCACGGTCAGGCGGCTGGTCTCATCCGTCAGTTCCAGCCAGGCAGCCAGCCGCGCCGCGCCGCGCGACTCCAGCGCATCAAACAAGGTCTTCAGGCCTATGGCGCGCGCCTCTGCCGGGGCATCGGCGGGGATTTCGATTGCCATGATCGCGTCCACGAGATCGGCAATCATCCGCTCCATGAGGGCCTGCTGAACGGCGTCGATGGATCCGAAATGATGCAGCACGGTGGCATTCGCCACGCCCGCTGCCTTGGCCACATCGGCCAGGCGCAGCGTTTGCGGCCCCTGTTCGACCAGCAGCGTCTCCGCCGCAGCAAGGATATTGGCGCGCGATTCCTCCGGCGTTCGACGGATTCTGGGCGAGGGTTCTTTTTTCTTTATTGACATTTTTGTCAGTAGTGTTACCTGTTGCGACAAGACGATTGCCAGTTCTGTACCAGAAAGCAGTAAACACAATGACGCGCAAACGCACCCCCGAAGACATCACCATTGAACCGCGCGACCTGCGCTTTGACATGTCCGCCGCCGATGATGGCCGCCCCTGGCTGGACGGCAACCCCGTCGCCACCGCCGTTTACAATGCCATGTCGCTGACCTTCCCGGACGGCGAACGCATGTTCATGGATGCGGTGAAAGCCTATCGCGGCGAGGTTTCGGGCAAGCTGGCCGAGGATGTGAAGGATTTCATCACGCAGGAAGCCATCCATTCGCGCGAGCATCACCTGCTGAACAACAAGATCGACCGCGAAAAATATCCCGTTGCAGAGATTGAGGCGGAGATCCTGGAGCGGGTCAATTTCGGCCGCGCCGGCGGACCGATGCGTATGCTGATGGCCACGATCTGCCTCGAGCACTTCACCTCCATGATGGCCGATCTGATGTTCGATGCCGAGATCGATGGTGTGGCGATGTTCAGCAAGACAGACCCGGCGCTGGAGCGCCTCTGGCGCTGGCATGCGATGGAAGAGACTGAGCACAAGGCCGTTGCCTACGATGTCTTTCTGGAGGTCACCAAGGGCTGGTCACCGCTGAAACGCTATTTCCGGCGCAGCCTGTCCATGTTGCTGATCACGAAACACTTCACTGCCAATATCGCCAATTTCTCCGCCAAGCTGCTGGAAGCCGACGGCTATACACGCGAAGAGGCCGACCGCGCCGTGAAGCAATTCCTCTGGAAGAAACCGGCCCTGTTCGGACGCGGCTGGAAGGTCTGGCTGTCCTGGTTCAAGCCCGGCTTCCATCCCTGGGACCATGACAATCGTCACGCCATGGATGACTGGAAAGAGGCGCTCACGCCTGTCCCGGCCGAGTGATCCGTCAACTGGCGGCCTCGCGCGCCAATTGCTCGAACGGCTCGATCAAATCATCCACAAAGGCGGTCAGCTCAGCGCCGGATAGCCCCCGTTGCAATTCAATCTGCAGGGCGGTCAGCGCAGCCTGGTAACGCCGGGCCAGCCGGGCTGTGTCCGCCGTGTGCGGCAAATCCCCGGCTTCCTTCGCCGCGCTGAATCCCGCTTCAAACTCAGCCTTCATCCGGTTCAGATAGTCCCGCGCAGGGCCTGAAATCTCTGAATCCGTCGCCGTCGCTTCCAGCAGGGTCTTGAGCAGCAGGCAAGCATGCACCCGCGCGCCGGGCGCATCTTCGGCATAGGCCTGCAGGAAGCTGGTCAGCCCCGCG
>NZ_DFME01000102.1:0-861 GCF_002375605.1 Hyphomonas sp. UBA3601
TCCGGCTGAGTATCGCGGCTTGGATCGCTTTGACGCACGCCGGAAAGTTGTCTCGGCTTTCGAGGACGCGGAGCTGCTACAGGATATCGAGAACCTCAAGATCGAACAGCCCTTCGGCGACCGGTCCAATGTCGTCATCGAACCGTGGATGACGGACCAGTGGTATGTCGATGCCAAGACAATGGCCAAGCCTGCCATCGCCGCGGTGAAAGAGGGCAAGACCAAATTCGTCCCGGAGAATTGGGAAAAGACCTATTACAACTGGATGGAAAACATTCAGCCCTGGTGCGTCTCCCGCCAGCTCTGGTGGGGACACCGGATTCCGGTTTGGTATGGTCCTACCTTGAAAACGGATGAGAGTGTTGATGATAAAACCCCGACCGGAGACCGTCTATCGGATGAACGACATGCGCAAAAGATATTCTGCGCAATCAACGAGGCTGAGGCCATAATTCAAGCAGAAGAATACTACGGCGAGGAGTTCAGTGTATTTTGTGACTCAGGAAAGCCAAAAGGCTTTTCAGTATCACATATTGGGGGAACCAAGCCTTATTGGATAAATCTAGTCCAAGATACTGACGTCCTCGACACATGGTTCTCCTCCGCGCTCTGGCCGTTCTCGACGCAGGGCTGGCCGGAGCAGACGGACGATCTGAAAACCTTCTTCCCGACGGCAACGCTGGTCACCGCGTTCGACATCATCTTCTTCTGGGTCGCCCGGATGATGATGATGAGCCTCGAATTCATGGGGGAAGTTCCGTTCAAGGACGTCTACATCCACGCGCTCGTGCTCGACGAGAAGGGCCAGAAAATGTCCAAGTCCAAGGGCAATGCCATGGACCCGCTGGAACTGGTCGACGA
>NZ_DFME01000102.1:1140-1361 GCF_002375605.1 Hyphomonas sp. UBA3601
GAGATCGACTATGCCAGGGTCGAAAGCCCGGTGAACCGCTGGATCCTGTCCGAACTCTCCCAATGCGCGGCAGAAGTCAGCAAGGGCATTGAGGACTACAAATTCAACGAAGCTGCGGGCGCGCTCTACAAATTCATCTGGAACACGCTCTGCGACTGGTATCTCGAACTGATCAAGCCGCTGCTGGCAGGCATGGACGATGCCGCCAAGCAGGAAACCCG
>NZ_DFME01000102.1:1694-2889 GCF_002375605.1 Hyphomonas sp. UBA3601
GCGGAAATCGAAAACCGCGCGATGAGCCATGAGGACGTCCTGAAGCGCCTTGCGCGCCTTGAAGACATCTCGATGACGGATGCGACCCCCGAAGGTGCGGTGACTGCGGTCATCGGCGAGACCATGTCTGCGCTTTCGGTGGCCGACATTGTCGACATCGACGAGGCCCGCAATCGGCTCGACAAGGAGCTGGCCCAACTCGACAAGGACATCAAATCCACCGAGGGCAAGCTTTCAAACGAAAAATTCGTTTCGCGCGCCCCGCCAGAGATTGTTGAAGAGAATCGTGAGCGGATCCGTGACTGGTCCGCGCGCAGGGAAAAGCTGAAAGCTGCTCGCAAGGGGCTTGAAGGTCTCTGACCAATGCGGGCATCCTGTTTCAGCATGAACAGGAGTTGCTCTCATGAATTTCCGCAAACTGGTGATCGCGTCGGCGGTCCTCCTCGGCGCGTGCGCTGCGACCCCGGACCCTGGGCCCACCATGACCGAGTGGCGGCTGGTGGTCCATGGCGGTGCAGGCGTGATCACCCGCGAAGGCATGAGCCCGGAAAAGGAAGCGGCTTACACCGCAGCGCTCGAGACTGCGTTGGAAGCTGGCGCAGCCGTGCTCCGAAACGGTGGTAGCGCGCTGGATGCGGTCGAGGCGGCTGTCATCCCGATGGAAGACGATCCGCTCTTCAATTCCGGCCACGGCGCCGTGTTCACCGCGGCGGGTACTCATGAACTCGACGCATCAATCATGGACGGCCGCGACCGCAATGCCGGCGCCGTCGCTGGCGTCACCCGCGTACGCAACCCGATCAAGGCGGCGCGCGCCGTGATGGACAAGTCCGAACATGTGATGTTCGCCGGATCAGGGGCCGACGCTTTTGCTGAAGCGCAGGGGCTCGACATGGTCGACAATTCCTATTTCGACACGGACCGGCGCAGGCAGTCTCTGGAGCGCGTGCTCGAAGAGCGCGTTCGGACAGCCGCCGACCGTCATGGCACCGTCGGCGCGGTCGCGATCGATCAGGACGGCAATCTTGCCGCGGCGACGACGACCGGCGGCATGACAGCCAAGGCAGCGGGCCGGATCGGGGACTCGCCGCTGATTGGCGCAGCGACCTATGCCGAGAACGGCGTTTGCGCCGTGTCTGCAACTGGACACGGCGAATATTTCATCCGCGTGGGCGTGGCAAAGACCATTTGCGAC
>NZ_DFME01000102.1:3131-3576 GCF_002375605.1 Hyphomonas sp. UBA3601
GGATATGCCTTCGTCTTCAACTCCGAAGGCATGTATCGTGGGGTCGTGGATGCTTCAGGGGCAAGAACTGCCATCTATGGCGGCGAATAGTCCCTTTTCCGCAACAGGATTGCGCGCTAGGGGCATTGCAGAACACACAGGATAGGACCGTCATGAGCAAGACTTGGGACAAATCGAAAATGCCCTCCCGCCACGTTACGCAAGGGCCGGAGCGCGCGCCGCATCGCAGCTATCTCTACGCCATGGGCCTGTCGACCAAGGACATCCAGAAGCCCCTCGTTGGCGTTGCGTCCTGTTGGAACGAGGCCGCGCCCTGCAACACCGCGCTGATGCGTCAGGCACATGCGGCTTCCGAAGGCGTCAAGAAGGGCGACGGCACTCCGCGCGAATTCTGCACCATCACAGTGACCGATGGCATCGCGATGGGGCATGAGGGCATGCGGTC
>NZ_DFME01000102.1:3781-12124 GCF_002375605.1 Hyphomonas sp. UBA3601
TATGAGGGCCGCGATGTCACCGTGCTTGACGTGTTCGAGGCTGTGGGCGCGCATGCCGCTGGCTCGAACGAGATGACCGCCGAGAAACTTCACGCGCTGGAAAAGGTCGCCTGTCCTGGCGACGGGGCGTGCGGCGGCCAGTTCACGGCGAACACGATGGCCTGCGTCTCTGAGGCCATCGGCCTCGCCTTGCCGCTCTCCTCGGCGCTGCCAGCGCCTTACACCGACCGTGACGGCTATGCCGTGGCCAGTGGTGAAGTGGTGATGCAACTGGTCGAGAAGAATCTGCGCCCGCGCGACATCTGCACGCGGGAAGCCTTCGAGAATGCGGCCATCGTCGTCGCCGCGACCGGCGGCTCGACCAATGCGGCGCTTCATCTGCCAGCCATGGCGCATGAGTGCGGCGTTCAGTTCGATCTCGAAGACGTCGCGAAGATCTTCCAGAAGACGCCTTACATCGCGAACCTCAAACCCGGTGGCGACTATGTTGCCAAGGATTTCGGCGAAGCAGGCGGCGTGCCCATGCTGATGAAGACGCTGCACGAATCCGGCCTGATCAATGGCGACTGCCTGACCGTCACCGGACAGACCTGGGCAGAATACCTCGAAGACATCGAGTGGGACCCGAACCAGAAGGTCATCTATCCGGCAACCAATCCGATCTCGCCAACCGGCGGTGTCGTTGGCCTGTGGGGATCGCTCGCCCCCGATGGCGCCATCGTGAAAGTGGCCGGACTGCACACGCTGCAATTCTCCGGGCCGGTGCGCGTCTTTGACGGCGAGGAAGCCTGTTTCAAAGCCGTGTCCAACCGCGACTACAAGGAAGGCGAAGTTCTCGTCATCCGATACGAAGGCCCCAAGGGTGGCCCCGGTATGCGGGAGATGCTGTCGACCACTGCCGCGATCTACGGTCAGGGCATGGGTGACAAGGTGGCCCTGATTACTGATGGTCGCTTCTCCGGCGCAACGCGTGGCTTCTGCATTGGTCATGTCGGCCCTGAAGCGCAGGAAGGCGGCCCCATCGGCCTGCTGAAGGATGGCGACATCGTCACGATCGATGCCGAAAAAGGCACGATTGATGTCCGCCTGACGCCTGCTGAGCTGGAAGACCGCAAGCGTCAGTGGAAGCCGCGTATTACGGCCTATGGCTCCGGTGCGCTGCAAAAATTTGCCGCGCTGGTCGGCCCTGCACACAAGGGCGCGACGACCCATCCGGGCTTCGCGGGTGAGCGGCACGTCTACGCCGATATCTGATACAGGTTTTACCTGTCACGGAATCCAAGCTTAACTGGGGCGGTCTGTTTATGAGAGGCCGCCCCAGATGAGTCAGGATATGCCATCGACCGATCCACTCCCGTCACAACCTCCTTTCGATCCGGATGTTGTAAAGGCATTGGGTGATCTTCCAGAGGAATTCCAGGAGTTTCCCCGCCTGTTCCAGGATGAGATCAGGCCAGCGCTTTTGACTCGTGAGGCCGAACGACAAGTCGCCGTCGCGAAGGCGCGACAAGCCCGCTATGTGGGGATCGCGGTTGCTGTTCTCGGTGCGCTTGCTGGCGTGCTTCTTGTTCGGCATCCCTTCGCAGCAATCATCGCTGTGGTGGTCGGTGTGGGCTATCTGTACTGGGGAGGCCGTGATGTGCGTCGACTTGGCAAGGAAGCCAAGGATCTGATTGTCCTGCCCGTTGTGCGAAAGCTTGGTCTGCAATTCTTGGCGGAGCCCGGCTCTGTCGACTCTATCTACAAGCATCATGATGTTGGAATCGTGCCCAGCTGGGACCGCGCCAATTATGAGGATCGGCTGACGGGACGGCGCAAAGGCGTGGATTTCGAATTGTTCGAGGCGCATCTCGAAGAGCGCAGTACGTCGACCGATTCCAAAGGCAATACGCAAACCCGCTGGAGAACGGTCTTCAAGGGCCAATGCCTGCGCTTCGAGTTTTCCAAGCGCTTCTATGGCCGCACGCTGATCACGCGTGATTCGGGCTTCTTCAACCGATTTGGCGGGGGAAAGGGCATGTCCCGTGCCATGCTGGAAGACCCGGTGTTTGAAAAGATATTTGAGGTCTACACCACCGATCAGGTGGAGAGCCGCTACCTCCTGACGCCGGACCTCATGCAAAATCTTGTCGACTTGGAAAAGGCATTCCACGGCGGTCGGCTGAAGGCGTGTTTTGATGGTGGAGAGATGTTCATCACACTGGAGGGAGGGAACCTGTTTGAGCCTGGCAGCATGTTCAAACCCCTCGATAGTGTGGATCGCGTGCGGGAATTGCTGACTGATTTTGCGGCCATATTCCGCATCATGGATGCTGTCATTATCGGTCGTGCCCGTGAAGGCCAGGAGCGCGACTGAGATCGTTCAAATGAGGCAGTTCGGGGGCAACAGCGTTCAGCTTTGCTTCAGTGACTTTCCGCCATAAAAAGCGTGAACTTAGCAAGAGGTCCCGTTTCATGATGAAATCCATTGTCGCCAGTTTCATGCTTGTCATTGCTGCACAAACAGCCGTCGCTCAGGCGATGACGACTGCGGACGTGAAGCGGTGCAATGCCATGACGGCAACCATGGCGCCGAAGAAGGCGGAGATCGAAACGCTGCAGGCCAAACGTGATGAATTGGCGATCCGTGTGGAAGAGTTGGGTGAGGTTTGGGAAGACGCCGAAATCCATCGCTTGGCCTCGCCTGCGCACGCTGTGACGGCTGATGAGACCAAGTCTGCCTATCAGACTGCCAGGAAGGAGCTGATGGCAAAAGAGCGTGGGCTGCAAGCCGTTGCACGCCAGTTCAATCAGGACATTGCCTCATATAATCAGAGCTGCGCCACCGCCAAATAGGCGGCAATTCCCTTCTCCATTCGTGCTGGACCTCAGCCTGCGATGATGCGCAACTGGCGCATCGTCGTCGCCCCGACTCGTAGGAGCCGTTGCAGCAGAAACACTTGTCAACGTTGACAACTCAATTTTGATAGACTTCTTGTTGGCGATAACATTCGAGGCTAGACTTCGGTATAAGCAAAAAGCGGGCAGGGGGTTGCCTGCCGCGAAACAAGGGAGGGCGCGCGGTATGAGCGACGCATCATCGACTGTAAATATGGATACAGGACAGGGCAGTTTTGGCCAGGTTCTGCTGATCACCGCCGTCGCCACGATCGGCGGATTTCTTTTTGGTTTTGACTCAGGCGTCATCAACGGAACTGTTGATGGTCTCCGTGTTGCCTTCAACTCGCAAGAAATGGGCACAGGTTTCAACGTTGCCTCCATGCTGCTTGGCTGTGCGGTCGGCGCGGCACTGGCAGGCACATTGTCGGATGCGTTCGGTCGTCGCACGATGATGATCGTTGCTGCGGTTTGTTTCATAATCTCCGCATGGGGCTCCGGTGTAGCGGGCTCGTCGGCGGAATTTGTCGTCTATCGCATCATTGGTGGTCTTGCGGTCGGCGCCGCAAGCGTCATGTCACCAGCTTATATTTCCGAAGTTGCTCCGGCCAAATATCGCGGTCGCCTCACGTCGATCCAGCAGGTCGCCATCATCAGCGGGCTTTTTCTGGCATTCGTGTCCAATTATCTGATCGCGCAAGCAACTGGCGGGTCTGCCATGAATGAATGGCTGCTCGGCTTT
Source organism: Hyphomonas sp. UBA3601 (assembly GCF_002375605.1). NCBI lineage: Bacteria > Pseudomonadati > Pseudomonadota > Alphaproteobacteria > Hyphomonadales > Hyphomonadaceae > Hyphomonas > Hyphomonas sp. UBA3601. The sequence goes on from NZ_DFME01000102.1 coordinate 7,401, forward strand.
GAAGCGTGGCGCTGGATGTTCTGGATGGAATTGCTGCCGGCTACATTCTTCCTCGTGGCTCTTCTGTTCATTCCGGAAAGCCCGCGCTACCTCGTGGCACAAGGTTCTACAGACAAGGCGCGTTCGGTGCTCTCGCGTCTCTCTGGTGCCAAGGCCGCTCACCGCAAGGTCGACGAGATCGAGCAGTCGCTTGCCAATGATCACAAGCCGTCCCTCAAGGACGCGCTTGGTCAATTCGGTTTCAAACCCATTGTCTGGGTCGGTATCGGTCTTGCCGTGTTCCAGCAACTTGTTGGTATCAATGTCGTCTTCTATTATGGCGCCGTGCTCTGGCAGGCGGTTGGCTTCTCCGAAAGCGACGCCTTGCTGATCAACATCATTTCCGGTGCGGTCTCGATTATTGCCGTGATCATTGCGCTGCTGCTGATCGACCGGATCGGTCGCAAACCACTATTGTGGATGGGCTCGGTCGGTATGACGGTCACACTTGCCATCGTGGCATTCTGCTTCTCACAAGCGGTCACGATTGATGGGGCAGTCAGTCTGCCCGGCAGCTTTGGCTTGATCGCTCTGCTCGCCGCGAATGCCTATGTTGTGTTCTTTAACGCGTCATGGGGCCCTGTCATGTGGGTCGCCCTTGGTGAGATGTTCCCGAACCAAGTTCGCGGCGCAGGTCTCGCCATCTCCGGCTTTGCGCAATGGATCGCCAACTTCGCGATCACGATGACCTTTCCGATCATGCTGGCAACGGCTGGTATCGGTCTGGCGGGTGCTTACGGTTTCTACGCTGTGTGTGCGCTGATTTCCGTCTTCTTCGTCTTCAAGGCGGTCAGGGAAACCAAAGGTCTCGAACTCGAGGAAATGCAGGGTTAGGCCCGGCATATACATTCCGCCCTCGCCGATCTGTCGGCGAGGGCATTTTTTTAAAAACTGAACAAGGGAGGTCGCGATGGCCAAGGCTGTCCGGAAATCGTCAATCATTTCGCTGCTCGGCGGCGTGGCTAGTGTGGCGCTCATTGCCGCGTGTAGCCATACGCCGACCGATGCCGATGCCAACGAAACCATGGTAGCTGCAGAGCCCGTGCAGACCGCGCTCATGACTGAGCACGATCTCGTCGCAACACCAGAACTTTGGCCCGAAATCACTGTGCCGGATCTCGACCCTGTGATCGAAGCGCGCATTGACGAGATCATGGCGAAGATGACTCTGGAGCAGAAAGTCGGTCAGGTCATCCAGGCGGACAGCGACAGTGTGACCCCCGAAGAAGTAAAGGCCTATCGCCTTGGGTCCGTTCTCAGTGGTGGCAGCTCGGCGCCCGGTGACGAACCGTTCGCGTCCATGGACGCGTGGCTCGCGGATGCGGACGCTTATTGGCACGCCTCGGTCGATCCAGAAGGTGTTGAAATCGCCATCCCCGTCATCTGGGGCATCGATGCCGTGCATGGCCATGCGAACCTGTTTGGTGCGACCATCTTCCCGCACAATATCGGCCTTGGCGCTGCCAATGATCCGGACCTGATCGAAGACATTGCCCGCATTACCGCCGAGGAACTCATTGTCTCCGGCCATGATTGGACATTTGCCCCGACCATCGCCACTCCGCGCGATGACCGCTGGGGCCGCACCTATGAGGGCTATTCAGAAAGCCCTGAAATTGTCCGCGAATATGCCGAACGGATTGTCTACGGATTGCAGGGCCGTCCGGATGATGAGGACTTTCTCGGCGAGGGCCGTGTCATTTCCAGTGCCAAACACTATGTCGGCGACGGCGGTACACAAGATGGCATCGATCAGGGCGAGACGCTCGCCACCGAACAGGAACTCATCGACATTCACGCCCAAGGCTATTTCACCGCGCTTGAAGCCGGTGTGCAGACCGTCATGTCGTCATTCTCCAGCTGGCAGGGTGTCAAGATGCATGGCAGCCACGTCATGCTGACCGAAGTGCTGAAAGACCGCCTCGGTTTCACTGGTTTTGTTGTCGGTGACTGGAATGGTCACGGCCAGGTGCCGGGTTGTACGAATACCGACTGTCCACAGTCGTTGAATGCTGGGCTCGATATGTACATGGCACCGGACAGCTGGAAGGGGCTCTATGAAAGTACGCTCCAGCACGCCAAGGATGGCAACATCCCGATGGAGCGTCTCGACGATGCCGTGCGCCGTATCCTGCGTGTGAAGCTCGCCTATGGCATTTTCGACAAGCCTGCGCCAAGCGAACGCCCTGGAGCGAACGACGAGAGCCTGATGGCAACGCCCGAGGCCCGAGAGATCGCCCGCCGCGCCGTGCGGGAATCGCTCGTTTTGCTGAAGAACAATGACAATCTCCTTCCGCTCAGCACGGAGCAAACCATTCTCGTGATCGGTGATGGCGCAGACAGTATCACCAAGGCCGCTGGTGGCTGGACCTTGTCCTGGCAGGGCGGTGGTTATGACAATGGCCACTTCCCCAATGGACAGTCCATTCTGGAAGGTATTGAGGATGCGCTGCTGCCGGGCGGCGGAACGCTGATCTTCGACCCCACAGGAGAGTCCAATGTAGATGCGGATGTTGTAATTGCTGTGTACGGAGAAAATCCATACGCTGAAGGCATCGGCGATATTCGGACGATGGATTTTGTGCCGAATGGTTTTGACACAAGCAAGCTCGAAGCCTTCCAGGACAAGGGCGTGCCGGTCGTGTCGGTTTTCCTGTCGGGTCGGCCGCTTTGGGTAAATCCCGAACTCAATGACTCCGATGCGTTCGTAGCAGCTTGGCTCCCGGGCTCCGAAGGTGCCGGGATTGCCGATGTGCTATTCCAGACGGAACCAGACTACGACTTTACGGGACGTCTCTCCTTCTCATGGCCGGCGACAGCCCAGCCGTCACGTCTCAATTCGGAAGACACACCTTATGAGCCGCTATTCGCTTACGGGTACGGCCTCAGCTATGCCTCTGACGCAACCGAGCTTGGAGAGCTGAGTGAAGATCCGGGTCTGTCCGAAGACCTCATGGGCAATGCGGATCCGCGGACCTTGTTCAGGCGCGGACGCCCAGGAGACCGCTGGGGCGCGCTCCTCGCGTTTGAGGGGGCTTACACGACGCTGCAGCCGGGGCTTACCGAACTGGCGGGCCTTTCGATCAGTCGGACGGACTACGAAACTCAGGAGGATGGACTGGTGCTTTCATGGTCGGATCCGACTGGCGTCCTGTCTATTGGTTCCTTTGCCAATCCGGTCAATCTGAATGCGGCTGGCGACGCCGCGCTGGACATCGTAATCGCAGCCAAGGTGCCGGATGGCGGGGAGCACGTCATATCCGTCAGTGGCTCTTGCGACCAGAATGGCAATTGCGAAGCCGTTGAGCAGATCACCGTCACAGGTTCCGACTGGGCGGAATACCGAGCGCCTGCGGCCTGTCTCGGTCTGACTGACCTTACTGCCGTGCAGATCCCGGCGGTTATCGGAACGATGGATGCTGGGACAGTGGCAGTGGCGGACATCCGCTTCGAACCTTCCGAGCGTGATCAAGGTTGCTCTGAATAGCGCCAGCCTGAAAGATAAGTCTGAAATCAAATGGCGGCCTTCATTCGAAGGCCGCCATTTTCATTTTTAATGATCAGTCTCCGGCGGACTGGGCATAAACACCGAGAAGCGTACCGACAAACCCACCAGCCTTTTCCGTGCTCAGAATTGTGCTGTCTTCGCCGAGTGCCACGGGCTCCCAGTCGTCGCCTCGGGCAGCCTGATAGAAGTCGATCTCAGGGCCCCGTGATACGATCCGCAGTTTGAGGGAGGCCCCCAAAGGCGTGGCTGCAGGGACCTCTGCGACGATCTCGCCGTCCTTGTCTGTCGCGTCCCCCGCGCGCTTGCGCAGCCGCACAATCGCTTTCCCGTCTTCACTCATCGACAAGCCGAGCGCATAATAGGCCGCATCATTCTGGAAAGCGGCAATTCCCGCTTCGTCGTCATTATCTCCCGGCACGAAAGAGACCTCAGTATAGGCTTCAGCATTTGTGTGTTGCTGCCGCCGCGCGAGAAAGGAAGGCTGTCCAGGGCTGCCGACTCCGTCTGCGCGCGCTTCCAGAACGAGTTCGCCATTTTCCAGTCGATACGCTTTCTGGGCAGGTATTCTGACCGTCAGCCAGTGCAGCGGAAGTACGTCTTCCTCAAACTCATCCGTATAGGTGAAGTTACCAGTCAGCGGCAAAGAAGCCTTCGGCTGCGCCGGCAGGGCGGGACGATCAATGACGTGCGGGATGACGTCGCCGGGCTTGGTGATGCGTGGGATACCATTGTCCCATGACACCGGCATGAGGAAAGTTTCGCGGCCGGTATTGTATTCGTTGCCTTGATAGGGGCGCGTGCCAAGGAATACGGCCCACCAATTGCCCTCAGAATCTTGGGTGAAGTCAGCATGGCCAACCGAAGTGATCGGTTCGGCCCGGTCTTCCGGTAGGTCGCGTTGCGTCAGGATCGGGTTATCGGGATGGGGCGTAAACGGCCCCAAGGGGGACTTCGCGATGAGGATCACCTGCGAGTGCTGCGGGCCTGTTCCGCCTTCAGCAGCGCTAAGCAGGTACTTGCCATCAACCTTGTAGAGATGCGGCCCCTCGATCCAGACGGGTTGTTCGGACAAGTCCACGCCGCCATTCACCGCTACGACCGCATCCGAAACCGGTTCGAACGTTTGTGCATCAACTTCGCGGATCCAGACCGCGCGATGCCCCTCATAGAGGGGCTC
>NZ_DFME01000102.1:12273-12830 GCF_002375605.1 Hyphomonas sp. UBA3601
ACCGCGCGATGCCCCTCATAGCGGGGTTCGCCCTCAGGGGCGTCATTGTTCAGGATGTAGACTTTGCCGTCCTCGTCAAAGAAAAGCGACGGGTCGATCCCGCCAATATGGGGTAGCCAGATCGGGTCGGACCATGGCCCGGCAGGGTCGGTAGCCGTCACGACGAAATTGCCACCGCAATCCACGCAGGTATTGATCACGTAGAAGACGCCGCCATGGAATTCGATTGTCGGCGCAAACACACCTCGCGACACGGTCAGCCCGGAAAAGTCGAGCATGTCCGGCCGGTCGATCACATTTCCGATCTGGGTCCAGTTGATCAGGTCTCGGCTGTGGAAGATCGGGATACCCGGATAGTGGGTAAAGGATGAGTTCACGAGGTAGTAGTCGGCGTCGACTTTCACGATGCTGGGGTCTGGATAGTATCCGGCCAGGATCGGATTCCGAGCCTGACTGTCGGAGACGGGCAGATCAAAGATCGGGTCAGTGCCGCTATATGTCAGATAGGAGAAGCGGGCTTCCGATGTTTCCAGCGGCGCAGGCGCAGGCGCAGGCGC
>NZ_DFME01000102.1:12974-13271 GCF_002375605.1 Hyphomonas sp. UBA3601
GCTGCGATCGCGATCGCCCCGAAACTGGCAAACGCCTTCCAATGTCGCATTTGAATAATCACGCTTCCGACTCCCTCTGTCGTTCTACCGGTATGGACCCGGTTTCAATTCACGATATGATAGCGTTATCATTATCGCTATGCCAAGGCCGCCAAGAGCCGAAATCAACCGGGAGGAATTCGATGTCCAAATTTACAAGACGCCATGCGCTCGCTCTGATGGCGTCGGCAACGGGTGCAGCGTGCACGTCGGCAGGCGGGCCAGCCGTGCAACTTGGGACGGGTTCCGAGCCGTTGA
>NZ_DFME01000102.1:13430-25807 GCF_002375605.1 Hyphomonas sp. UBA3601
CCGTGCAACTTGGGACTGGTTCCGAGCCGTTGAAGGATTTGGCCGCCGCAAAGGGCATCCGTTTCGGCACGGCCATGGATGTGCGCGAGGTCTCCGATCCAGCTTATCTCGATATTGTCTTGCGAGATTGCGCCGTCATCGTAGCCGAAAACGAACACAAGATGTACACGATTCAGCCAACCCCGGATGCCATGAACTGGACGCCGGGCGATACGCTGGTGGCGTTTGCGAAAGCGAACAATCTCGGTATGCGGGGCCACACTCTGCTGTGGCAGCATCCGCAATGGCTCCCGGACTGGATCAATGACTCAGATTTTGCGAACGCCTCGGAAGCGGAGGCCGTCCTGGGCGGTTACATCACAGCGGTGGCGTCGCGGGATGCTGATTTCATCTATTCCTGGGATGTCGTGAACGAGACTATTGACCCGAAAACCGGCGATATCCGTGAAACCTCTTTTACCCGAGTCATGGGGCCGGACGTATTGGAGTTCGCGTTCCGCACGGCACGCGCAGCAGCGCCGGACGCAACGCTGGCGTACAACGACTATATGAGCTGGGAGCCCAGCCACGAAAAACATCGCACAGGCGTGCTGCGCATGCTCGAGCGTTTGAAACGCAACGGGGCACCCATTGATGCACTTGGCATTCAAAGTCATTCCAATGATGCGCCGCCTTCGGCCTTTACGCCGACCCAGCAAAAAATCTGGCGGGACTTCGTGGAAGAGGCCATCGGTATGGGGTTGGACATCTACCTCACCGAATTCGATGTGAATGACTCGATGATGGCTCCTGGCATTGTTCAGCGCGACCAGGAGATTGCCGCGTTTACGCGGGACTATCTCGACATGATGTTCAGCTATCGGGAGACCAAGGATCTGTTGATGTGGGGTCTGGCGGATAGTCACAGCTGGTTGCAGGGATTCAAACCGCGCGAAGACGGGATAGAGAAACGACCGACTCTTTACGATTCCAGCTATCGCCCCAAGCTGATGCGTGACGCTGTCGCGGCCGCGCTCAAGGCTGCGCCAACCCGTGCGTGAACTGCGCCACATTACCCCATCTGGCTGAATCGTCTTGAAAAAATTACATAAAGGCTTGAGGTTTGGGTGTTAAGTCGGCGCAAGACATAGAATGAAAAGCAGGACGGAAACCCTGCTCACGGGATAAGAAGAACAAGTATGTCCGAAAAAATTACAAAGTTGGGACGTCGCCAGCACGCGACCATCAAGGAGGTCGCCGAACTCGCTGGCGTTTCACAGATGACGGTCTCGCGTGTGCTCAATCGCCGGGATGTCGTGCGTGAAACTACCCGGGCGCGTGTTGAAGATGCCATCCGCGAACTGAAGTACCGACCGAACTTACTCGCACGTAGCCTTGCGGGTGGGAGCTCCCTGTTCATCGGAATGATTTTCAACAACCCCAGCAACTCCTATCTCAGTGAACTGCTCATCGGTGCGATGAACCGCTGCCGGGAAGCGGGGCACCATCTGGTGCTTGAGGATTTCTCCTCATACCAAGACCCTTCCGATGTAGATGAGCTTGTGGGCCGCGTCAGCGGCGCCGGTCTGGACGGCATTCTCGTCGTTCCCCCGCTCAGCGAAGATGACCTCCTGCTATCCAGGCTGGAGGAGGCGGGCATTCCTTGCGTCCTTATTGCCCCAAAAACTCCGCCGAAATCCGGAACAAGCCTCGCGATCGACGACGAAGCCGCAGCCAAGCGCATGACGGAATATCTGATCGCACGTGGCCATACTCGGATCGGCTTTGTGATTGGCGCCGAAGACCAGATATCGTCGCATCGCCGCTATAGCGGGTTCCAGCTGGCGATGAAGGAACATGGCCTCGACATTGATCCAAATCTCGTCCGGCGCGGTCGGTTTACGTATCGCAGCGGCATGGAGGCGGCCGACAGGATGCTGGATCTCGCCGACCAGCCTACGGCCATCTTTGCCAGCAATGATGACATGGCCGCCGGCGTGATCGCGTCGGCTTTCCGTCACGGTAAGCGCGTGCCGGAAGACATTTCCGTGGTCGGATATGATGACACGCCCATCGCCAGCGCGATCTGGCCGCAGCTGACTACTGTGCGCCAGCCAATTGCGGAAATGGGCTATCAGTCCGTCGATTTGCTTGCTGCGTTTATTTCGGACCACGAAGCCGAGCTGGGCGAGCTGAATCCGATTCTGGATGTTGCGATCATTGAGCGGGATTCGGTCATCAAAGTCTGAAGTCAGACGCCTTAGATCTCGCGAATGGTCAGGCTTATCTGAGCCGACAGCGTTTCACCGGGCTCGAGGCTATGCAGCCCTGTCAGTTCGGCCGGATGCTGGCTGTTCACCGAGTCGGGAGCGTGGCTTACAGGTTCAACGCAGAAGAACTCCTGTTGCTTCGGCGTGTAGATCACCATGTGACCAAGCTCTGCGTCCGAGACCATTTCTACGCGCAGGTTCCGGCCTGGCCATTCGATACAACTTATCTGGTCTGACACGGTGAAGGCATTGTCGAGGTCGAGCTCATCAACGATACGCCAGTCTGACAGATCGGCACCAGCGGCTGGCATAACCAGCCTGTCGGGGATCATGCCCTCATCCGACATCCAGACCCGGTCGACCGGTACTTTCACGCGCGCATCCAGACGGGGAAAATAGGGGTGCCAGCCAAGCCCCGCGGGCATGGAGTCGTCCCCGTGATTGGTCAGGCGAAGCATCAGGTCCAGACCGTCATCCCGCAGCCTGAAGTCCTGCTCCGCGCGATAGGCCCACGGCCAATCTTCGGGCCTGTAGTCAAACACCAGTCGTGCATGATTGCTGCCATGCTCTGCAACCTGCCAGGCCGCGTGCCAGGCCTGGCCGTGAATGGCGTGCGGTTCTGGAAGGAAGTTCGGTGCGAGAGACACATCACGGTCATTCCACGCAAAACGGCCTTCGGAAATTCGGCCCGAGAACGGAAAAAGGGGGAAGCCCGCAGTCTGTAGCGGGCTTTCATCCGCAGTGCGCGCAAATGGACGCAGAATGTCCTGGGCCATGTAGGTCAAGCCGCCCACACTGCCGCCAAGGTCGGGCAGCAAGGTCAGCTTCATGGCTTTGGTTTCGAGTATGAGGCGCGACAGCGCTGTTGAATCGGCCAAACCCCGGTCTCCCTTATCCGCAAGTGTTGGCTAAAAAGCATGCTAACGCTAACATGGAAAGTAGGATCGGTCTTTTCACCGGTACTTGACGCTGCGACAGAGGCGGATCTGCTGCGTCTCGGCAAGTTGATATTCCGCTCTTGCGATGGCAAAGCTGAAATGATAGCGGTATCATTTAGTGGACAGCCGCACTCAGACGGGCTGCCAGGGAGGACATTCGGAACGTGTTTCTAGGGATCGACATAGGCACATCCAGCGTGAAGGCAGCGCTGATTGATGAGGCAGGACGCCAGGTTGAAGTCAGCCAGGCGGAACTTCCGATTTCGCGTCCCAAACCCCTCTGGTCTGAACAGAATCCATCTGATTGGTGGACCGCCACGAACATGGCCGTCGCCAAGCTGGACGTGAACCGCCGTCATCGGGTGAAGGCGGTCGGCCTGTCCGGACAGATGCACGGTGCGACGCTTCTGGATGAATCTCTTGCTCCGATTCGGCCGGCGATCCTCTGGAACGACGGGCGCAGCTTTGAAGAGTGCCGCGACCTTCAAAAGAGTACACCAGCCTTTGTGTCCAAGGGCGGTAATCTTGTCATGCCTGGTTTTACCGCGCCGAAACTCGAATGGGTGCGCCGGCATGAGCCAGGTGCATTCGAGAAAGTGCACAAGGTACTCCTTCCCAAGGATTATGTCCGCCTTCGGATGACTGGCGATCTCGCCTCCGACATGTCGGATTCCTCGGGCACGCTCTGGATGGATGTCGAGGCGCGGACCTGGTCAGAGGAATTGCTTGCCGCTTGCGGTCTCACGATCGACCATATGCCAAAGCTCTATGAAGGCCATGAAGTGACCGGTGTGCTTCGCCAGGAAGCGGCTGAAGCATGGGGCATGGACCGCGTGCCGGTGGTTGCTGGCGGCGGCGACAATGCGGCCGGAGCGGCGGGTGTTGGCGTGATCGATGAGGGTGAAGCGCTGCTGTCGCTCGGTACGTCCGGCGTGATTTTCGTGGCGGGGAATACGTTCCGCTCAAATCCCGATTCTGCGGCGCATGCATTCTGTCATGCTTTGCCGGATCGGTGGCACCTGATGTCGGTCATGTTGAGTGCAGCGAGCTGCCTCGACTGGGCCGTCAAACTGACCGGGACATCTGACGCGGGAGAGCTTGTGAAGCTCGCCCAGACAGAGGCAGGCCTAGCCGGGTCTGAGCAATTCCTCCCCTATCTGTCTGGCGAGCGCACACCTCATAACAATCCCCATGCGTCGGGTGTCCTGTTCGGTCTGACCCATGATTCCGGGTCTGCGCAGATCGGCCAAGCCGTGCTTGAGGGAGTCGCCTTCGGTATGGCGGATGGTTTCCGCGCCCTTGTGGAATCGGGTGTGGACGTACATTCGATCTCAGTTATCGGCGGCGGCGCACAATCCACTTATTGGGGGCGTATCCTGTCTGCTGTGCTGGACCGCCCGATGGTTTACCGCGACGGCGCGGCCACTGGCCCGGCCTATGGCGCTGCGCGCCTGGCTCGCTACGCCAGCATGGGCGGTTCAGTCGAGGAAATGTTCGAAGCACCCGAAGTGCTGCAGATTGTTGAGCCAAAAGAAAGCGACCGCGACCGGCTGGCCCCGAAATACGAGAAATTCGGTACACTGTACCGTATACTGAAAGATGCCTTCTGAGGAGAGTAAAGACATGGCTGATGGACAGATCAATGTAGGCGGCGAACCCGTCTTCAAGGGCATCGACCCAATCAAGTTTGAGGGACCAGACAGCGACAACCCGCTGGCTTATCGTTATTACAACAAGGACCAAATGGTCATGGGCAAGCGGATGGAAGACCATCTGCGCATGGCTGTTTGCTATTGGCATACCTTCTGCTGGGATGGCTTTGACGTCTTTGGCGGTGGCACGTTTAACCGTCCTTGGCACGGTGCCGCCAATGACCGCGCCGCAGCTGACGCGAAGATGGCCGCAGCTTTCGAATTCTTCAGCAAGCTCGGCCTGCCTTACTATTGCTTCCACGACGTGGATGTCACTGAAGACTCTCCGACACCGGACGATCTGTCGAACAATCTCAAGCGCCAGGCCGACCGTCTCGCAGCCTATCAGGAAGCGACCGGCATCAAGCTGCTCTGGGGCACCGCCAACCTGTTCAGCAATCCACGCTTCGGCGCCGGTGGCCTGACCAATCCGAACCCCGAAGTCGCCGCGGTTGCGGTCCGCCAGATCCGCGACTGTATGGAGGTGACGCAGGCGCTTGGCGGCGAGAATTATGTGCTCTGGGGTGGCCGCGAAGGCTATGACACCCTGCTGAATACTGATCTCGACCGCGAACTCGGCAATTTCGGTCGCTTCCTCGCAATGGTCGTCGATCACAAGCACAAGATCGGCTTCGAAGGAAAAATCCTGATCGAGCCGAAGCCGCACGAGCCGATGTATCACCAGTATGATTTCGACTCCGCGACCGTCTATGGCTTCCTGAAGCGCTTCGGCCTCGAAGATGAAGTCCAGGTCAATATTGAGCCGAACCACGCCACACTGGCAGGACACAGTTTCGCCCATGAGATCGCCACGGCTGTCTCGCTCGGCATCATGGGCTCGATCGATATCAATTGCGGCAACTACCAGAATGGCTGGGATACCGACCAGTTCAATCTCGACATCCGCGACATTACGCTGGCGCTGATCGAATTGCTGCCATCCGGCGGCCTCGACACCGGCGGCTTCAACTTCGATGCCAAGGTGCGCCGTCAGTCAAGCACGGTCGATGACTTGTTCCACGCCCATGTCGGCGGCGTCGACGCGCTGGCCCGTGCGCTTTTGTCGGCGGCCGACATCCTTGAAAAGGGCGAGATCGCCAAGCTCAAGACGGAACGTTATGCTGGCTGGGAGAATTCCGACCTCGGCAAGATGATGCTGTCAGAAGGCGCGAGCCTCGAAAGCATCGCCAACAAGGCCGTCGAGTCGGGTGTAAATCCGTCCCATACAAGCGGACGTCAGGAAATGCTGGAAAACCTCGTGAACCGCAGCCTGAAATAAACTGAACAGCGGCAGGCCTTGCCGGGCGTAATGAACGCGGGCAAGGCCTTGTCACTGTAGGGAAAAAGAAGCTAGGTTTGTCCGCCATACCCCTATGAGCGGACAAACTAGCTGGCGGCGGATTTCTGCTGCGCGATTGGCTTGCTCACAAGGGTTCTAACCGAGGAGCCGCGATGACTGACGGGCTAAAAGCGCATAGGACTTCCGGACATGTCCGGCCTGCCACCATCATTGATGTTGCCCGCGAAGCAGGCGTGTCCTTCAAGACGGTCAGTCGCGTGCTGAATGGCGAGACCAATGTGCGCGAAGAGACCCGTTTGAAGGTGCTCGAAGCCGTCAAGACGCTGAACTATCGGACCAATCACAATGCGCGCAATCTGCGGGCTCGCCATAGTCACATCATTTGCCTTTTCTATGCGAACCCATCACGCAACTATATTGGTGAAGTTCAGTTGGGCGCCCTGCAACGCTGCCAAGCCTATGGTTATAGCCTTATCACCGAGGATTGCAGCGACAATCATACATCGCTGCTTGCGCTGAGGGCTGAAACCAAACTGGCCGGAGCGATCCTGACGCCGCCATTGTCGGACGATAAAAACCTTATCTCTGAACTCGAAAATCGCGGTATTCCATTCGTTCGAATTGCGCCCGCAGAAGACGTCGAACATGGTCAGGATGTCGCCATCGACGATGCTGCGGCTGCGCGAGAGATGACGGAGTATCTGATCGGACTCGGCCATCGGCGGATCGGCTTCATCAAGGGGGCCGATTCTCATGCGCAGGCTGTCCGGCGTTTTGCCGGTTACCGGCAGGCACTGGAAGAAGAGGGCATCTCCCTCGATCCTGATCTAATCGAGGATGGTGATTTCGCGTTTGACTCCGGTGTCTCATGCTCTGAGAAACTCTTGTCATTGCCTGACCGTCCGACCGCGATATTTGCGAGTAATGACGACATGGCTGCCGGTGTGCTCGCGACGGCGTATCGCCGCCAGGTGAATGTACCAGCCAACCTTTCCGTCGTGGGTTTCGACGATACGCCGCTGGCCACGACAATCAGTCCGTCCTTGACGACGATTTACCAGCCAAGTCGCGAACTTGCTGCAGAGGCCGTCAGCATGTTGCTGGAAGAGGCTGCCCCTACCGGCGATGCGCCCCGCCACAAGTTGCTCGAATACAAGTTGATGCTACGGGAATCCACTGCCGCGCCACGCGCATGACGCGCAAATCGCGAGTTTCCCAGTCAGCCGCTTTCGTGTAAGTCGCGCGGCGATGACCAAGATTACGCCTCTTCCGCATATCGCCCAGACCAAGCCCTATGTGCCCGGCGGCAAGCTCGCTGGCGCGAGTGGCTCCGTCATCATGCTGGCCTCCAACGAGAATCCGTTCGGCCCCAGCCCGAAAGCCATTGAGGCGATGAAGGCGGTGGCGGGCGATGTGCACGTCTACCCTGATCCGGAATATCGTGCCCTGCGGGAGACGATTGCCGAGGCGGTCGGCATTGCCGATTCAAGCCGTGTGATGGTTTCCGCGGGGTCTGACGAGATCATTCACTTGTTGACCCAGAGCTATGCCGGACCGGGCGACGAAATCCTGTTCACCGAGCACGCCTTTTCCATGTATCGCGTTTCGGCATTGTCGCACGGCGCAACGCCAGTGACTGTCCCGGAAACCGATCTGACCGCGGGCGTCAACGCCATCCTTGGCGCGGTCTCGGAGCGGACGAAAATCCTGTTCCTCGCGAATCCGAACAATCCGACTGGCACGATGCTGCCCGTCGAGGCGCTGGAACAGCTGCAGGACAGCCTGCCGCATGTCTTGTTCGTCGTCGACGGTGCCTATGCCGAATATGTCGGCCCGGAATATGAAGCGCAAATTCGGGACCTCGTGGACCGGAAAGCCAATACGGTGATGATGCGGACCTTCTCCAAGATTCATGGGCTTGCGGCCTTGCGTCTTGGCTGGGGGTACATGCCTGCCGAGATCGCTGAGACCTATCAGCGTATTCGCGGCCCCTTCAACGTGAATGGTCTCGCTGTGGCAGCCGGCATGGCCAGCATTCAGGATACCGACTTCCTGACGAAAAGCCGGGACCATAATACCGACTGGCGCGCCCGCATGACCGCAGCCTTGAATGCGATGGGCCTTCCGACCCCGCACAGCGACGCGAACTTCGTGCTGCCGGAGTTCGGCTCCTCAGAGCGCGCTGCGGCGGCGAACGACTTCCTCAAGGCGCGCAACATCCTTGTCCGCGCTGTTGGGGGCTACGGCCTGCCGGAACGATTGCGGATTACAGTCGGCTCGACCGACGACAATCAGGCGGTCCTGGACGCGCTGAAAGAGTTCACCGCGTCACGCTGATATTGTCGATCAGGCGCGTCTTTCCGAGCCATGCCGCGCCGAGCAGCCGCGCAACCGTGCCAGATGACAGGGGCGCGTCGGGCAGGTCTTCCAGGGAGGCTGGGTCGACGAGGCTGACATAGTTCATCTCCGTGAATCCGGACGCCATGATCAGGCGCCGGGCTTCTTCCAGCACGTCTGACGGCGTCGCACCCAGCGACAGGCGGACCGAGGCCCGGTGCAAAGCGGCCTGCATCGCCCCGGCTGCGCGGCGCTGTTCGGGCGAGAGGTAGAGATTGCGCGAAGATTGCGCGAGCCCATCACCATCCCGCGTGGTTTCGCCACCAAGAATTTCGATTGGAAAGCCGAGGTCTTCCACCATGCGCCGGATGATCTGGAGCTGCTGGTAATCCTTCTCCCCGAACACGGCGACATCCGGCTGGACGTGCAGGAAGAGGCGAGCCACCACGGTCGCGACGCCATAGAAGAAGTGCGGGCGGTAGATCCCGTCCAGCAGGTCTGACATCTGCTCGACGCGGACATTGGTGCGGGTGCCCTCCGGATACATTTCCTCGACCGTAGGCAGGTAGACGAGATCGCATCCCGCCGAATCGAGTTTGGCCCGATCGGCCGATTCGTCGCGCGGATATGTGTCGAAATCCTCGCCGGGTGCGAATTGTGTGGGGTTTACGAAGATGCTCGCGACCACTTTTGTCACTTTGGTGCGTGCCTTCTGCACAAGGGAAAGGTGCCCCCCGTGAAGGGCGCCCATTGTGGGAACAAATCCAATAGTTTCACCGGCTTGGCGCCATGCTCGAATCTGTTGTTGCAGCTCGGCCCGCGAGTGGACGGCCTCCGTTAACTTACCTGTCATGGAATTCACTATGAAAACTTCCCGTATGAGGATTGTTTAAAACGTCCCGCCAAAGGATTTCGTAAACGCGTTGTTAACCCATTCGGAGGAATTTCAAACTCATGACACATCGCATTCTCGCTCCGCTAAAAACCTTCGCGCTTTCTATCGGTCTCCGACTGGCAGCAGGCAAGTCCAGACTCGCTGAAACGGCTGTTCCAGAGCCGATCCGCGAATATCTGAACCCGAATGCGGTCGACGAATGGATGTTTGATCGCGACGGCAGCCCGGTAACCGAAGCGGCAACGCTTTATTCCCGCGACTTCGGACGTGTCTCAAATACGCTTTCCAGCCTTCGCGCATTGCTCACTGACATTGCGGCACATGCCCCCGTCAGCGCCGAGCTGCCCTTGCAGGCTGCCTTTGGTCCAATCATGTCGGACGATGTCCTGTTCGATGGGGAGCCGATGGCTGCGCATTATGGTGACGTACCGGCTGAAGACGCTGATCTCTTCATGGACGTGGTTTCCAGCAGCAAGTCTGCTGGCGCCGAGATGTCTCACGTCGCCTGAGCCCTAACGAACTGAAATACCTCTGAAGGAGTCGCCCGTAATGCCCGCTGATGGATTCGCCCCGCTTGAAACGGTTAGCGGCCCGGACCTGTCAGCGCAGCAGCGCGAGGCCCGCGTCATTGTCGTGGGCAATGAAAAGGGTGGAGCGGGCAAGTCGACGGTCTCCATGCACTTGTCCGTCGCTCTGATGCGGATGGGCAAGAAGGTTGGGGTTATCGATCTTGATGTGCGTCAGCGCAGCCTCACCCGATATCTCGAAAATCGTCTCCGCTGGATGCAATCCACCGGTGCGAAACTTCCGATGCCGGAGATCGTGCGCGTGGATGCTTCGACAGAGCGCGATCTCGACAAGGCTGAATCCGAGGAGACCCAGCGTTTTCTCAGCAGCGTGGCGCGCCTCAAGAAAGCCTGCGATTTCATCATCATCGATGGTCCTGGCGGTGACACCTATCTCTCGCGTCTTGCGCATGTGAACGCAGACACGCTGATCACGCCGCTGAATGACAGTTTCGTCGATTTCGACCTGTTGGGCGATGTGAACCCGCAGACGCTCGAAGTATTGCGCCCGAGCTTCTACTCAGAAATGGTCTGGTCCTGTCGCAAGAAGAAGGCCCAGACGTCGCGCCGTCCGATTGACTGGATCGTGATGCGCAACCGCATGTCGCCTCTGGCGGCACGTAACAAGGAGCGCGTCGGCGAAGCGCTGACCAACCTGTCCAAGCGGATCGGTTTCCGCCTTGCGCCAGGCCTCTCTGAGCGCGTGATTTATCGCGAACTGTTCCCGGCCGGTCTGACCCTGCTGGATCTCACGGAGAAGGGCTCCAATATCTCCTTCACCATGAGCCATGTTGCCGCCCGTCAGGAGATGCGCGATTTGCTGATCATCATGCAGCTACCAGAGCTGGTCGGCGCCGAAATCGAATTCTGATCTGTTGGGAAATGGATTTTATGAAAGGCCAGCCTCGGGGGCTGGCTTTTCGCGTTTCAGGGGCTCACACTCCTCCTAAAAACAGGAGGAAGCGCAGATGGTGTTCAACAATAGCGGCTGGCTGGCGCAGGTTCAGGAAGATATTGTCGATCCTGATCGCGAGATCATCGATCCGCACCACCATCTCTGGCCCCAGGCGGACATGTACTACCATGTGCCGGAATTCCTCGCTGACCTGACCAGCGGGCACAATGTTGTCCAGACCGTGTTCATGGAGTGCGGTGCGGCCTATCGCGAGGATGGACCGGATCATCTCAAACCCGTCGGCGAGACCGAGTTCGTGGCCGCCGCTGCAGCCGAAATGAAGGCGAAGGGCGGTCCCTATATCGCAGGGATCGTCGGGCATGCCGATCTTCGGGGGCCGCATCTGGAGGACGTGCTCGACGCTCACAGGGACGCTGCCAACGGCCTGTTCCGTGGCATCCGTCATGCGGGCTCACGTGATACGAGCGGCGCTACGTTGCGCATTCCAGGCCGGGCGCCTGAGCGTCTCTATGCGGATGAAGATTTTCGCCGGGGCGTGCAATTGCTGGGCGAGCACGACCTTTCCTATGACACATGGCATTATCACCACCAGAACCGGGACTATCTCGACCTGGTGAAGGCGGTGCCGAATACGACCATGGTGCTCGACCATTTCGGGACGCCCATCGGTATCGGCCCCTATGCCGACAAGCGCGAAGAGATATTCGAGCAGTGGCGGGACGACATGGCCGACCTGTCCCATTGCCCGAACGTGGTGGCGAAACTGGGTGGGCTTGCCATGCCAGACAATGGCTGGGGCTGGCATGAGCGCGAAACGCCGCCGACCTCGGACGAATTCGTGCTGGCCCAACAGCGCTATTACGATCACATGATCGACTGTTTCGGTGCAGCCCGCTGCATGTTCGAGAGCAACTTCCCGGTGGATCGCTGGTCCATCAGCTACCCGGTCCTGTGGAATGGCTTGAAGAAGATCGCCGCCAAATACTCCGAAGTGGAGCAACGCGCGCTGTTCACGGAAACCGCGCGGCGCATCTACCGGCTGTAGCCACGCCTAGGCAGAGGCCTGCATTGACTTTATAGGCCTCGGCCCATGACGACATTTCCATTCGAGATCAAGGCGACCGAGGGCAAGGCCCGTACGGGCACGCTCAAGACACCGCGCGGCGAAATCCGCACGCCGGCCTTCATGCCTGTGGGCACGGCCGGCACGGTCAAGGCGCTCTATATGGACCAGGTAAAGGAGGCCGGGGCGGATATCATCCTCGGCAACACCTATCATCTGATGCTGCGACCCGGCGCAGAGCGCGTGAAGCGTCTCGGCGGCCTGCATAGCTTTGCGCACTGGGACGGCCCGATGCTGACCGACAGTGGCGGCTTTCAGGTCTGGTCGCTCGCGCAATTGCGCAAGATGGATGCCGATGGTGTGACCTTCCAGAGCCACATTGATGGCTCCACGCATAGGCTGACGCCCGCGCGCAGCATCGA
>NZ_DFME01000061.1:0-3855 GCF_002375605.1 Hyphomonas sp. UBA3601
CGGAATGCAAGATAAAAGCTCATAGAGCCAATGAGGGGCTATCGCCTTGTCTGCACATCGATTTTTATGGTTCCATGCCTCAGGATACAGCTCTGTCCTCTGATGGAAAGCTCAATGACGACAACAGGTTCGCATGGCTCCATTCGCAGAATTTGGCCTGTTTTCCCCCGGATCAGGCCGAATGAGCACGCCGCCGGACAATCCCTTCACCCCCAGACCTGGCAGGATTCGGTCGGCCGGATCAGGGGGACGCGCAAAGACCTATCTGACGCGGATGACGAAGGCCTTGTCGTCGGCCGGCGGCGTTCGTAGGACTGCCCTGCCCGCCCGGCCGCGTGTCGGTCCACGCGGTGGGCAAAGGCGCGTGATCGTCAAGGCGCGCATTGTGCGCATGTCGGCATCGAGCGTGGCAGCACTTGCCGCGCATATCGGATACATCCGAAGAGACGCCGCGCTTGAGGAGAAGGATCGCGGAAAGCTTTTTGACGCCATGAGCGAGGATGCCAACGCGTCCGATCTGGTCAAATCCATCACTGATGACCGGCATCATTTCCGGTTCATCTTCTCGCCCGAGGACGGCACTGAGATGGCAGACCTCAAGCCCTTCGTTCGCGACTTGGTCTCGCAGATGGAGACCGATCTGCGGACGCGGCTCGAATGGGTCGGCGCTGTGCACCATGATACGGGTCGGCCGCATGCGCATTTGGTCATCCGGGGACGGCGCGAGGATGGCTCTGATCTTGTCATGCCGCGGGCGTACATTTCCCACGGGATCCGGGAACGCGCGGAGGACCTGGTCACGCTGGAGCTTGGCCCGGAAACCCGGCTCGAGCAGGAGCGAAAACTTCAATCGGATATTGCTGTCGAACGCGTCACAAAGATCGACCATTTTATCGCCCGGCAAGTCGGCCCCGAAGATGAGTTTCGGTTGAAGGATAGTCCTTCTCAGTATCGCACCTTGCATGCCGCACGGCTGCGGACTCTGGAACGTCTTGGGCTTGCCGAGAAACTCGGCGCCGGACGCTGGCAGATGCGGGAGAATTTCCGGGATGTCTTGCGGGGGCTTTCTGAGCGTCACGACATCATCAAGACGATGAACCGTGCGCTCGCTGGACGCAACGACCGGCGTATCGACGCGGATGTGATTTTCGATAAGTCCGATCCAGACGGGCGGAGCGTGACAGGCGCGGTTCTTCAGGCAGGTCTCTCGGGCGAAGCACATGACAAAGCCTACACCATCATCGACAGCCTGGATGGTCGCGCTGTGTTTGTCGAACTGGGTGTCGCTGGCGAGGTAGAGGAGTTGAAGCGCGGGGCAATTGTAACCGTGTCGCCGCCGAACCTTGAGCCAAAGCCGTCAGACGTCACGATTGAGCGGATCGCGCGGGCGAATGGCGGGATCTATTCGGCAGGGCTGCACCAGGCCGATGATCCGCGATCAGGTCCCGAATTTGTCGCGGCCCATGTGCGAAGGCTGGAGGCCTTGCGACGAGCAGGTCATGTCGAGCGGACAGCCGATGCAGACTGGAAGATTCCATCAGACTATCTGGACAGGACGAAAGCGTACGAGCGGAGTCAGGCGCGGTTCCGAGCGGCGCAGGTGTTGGTTCGCTCAGAGCTGGGCCTAAGAGTACAGGAAACGGCGCTCGGCGTGACGTGGTTGGATGATGTGCCTGCCCCGTCCAGCGTGCCGCTCGGATTTGGGCGGGAGGTGGCTGAAGCGCAGGTGAAGCGACGGACCTTCATGGCGGGCATTGGAATAATGGTAGAGGCTGGCGTTGGCTTGTCTGCCGCGCAGAGAACTGAGTTACTGAAGCGAGATCTTATGCATGCCGGCCGGACGCTGAGCGAAGAGATCGGGAAACCGTATTCGCCGGCTCCGGATCGAGGTCACGTGAATGGTACTTATCGCGAGCCGGTGTCGCGAGTGAGCGGGAAGTTTGCGGTGATTGAGCGGCAGAGGGATTTTACGATTGTGCCCTGGCGGCAGGTGCTGGAGCAGCGGCGCGGGATGGCCGTGTCGGGGGTCGTGCGCGGGGGGCGAATTTCTTGGGCGCTTGGGCGTGGGGTTGGGATAGGAGAGTAACCCAACGCCACGAGCAATCGTATTGCATAAATCTACTCTGTAGGCACTGCACAATCTTAGACAAATGTCTTTTCGGATCGTAATTCTGACTAAAGTCAGGGCTCAGAAGAATTGAGCAGTTCCAGCAAGCGACGGGCTTGAGGTGGTGAGGGTCGCAGCCACTGAGGCAGGGCGCCCAGTTGAATTGGACATCAACCATCCCGCAGCATTTCGAGATTTCGATTCTTCGGATAATCCTCAAATGCAACGTTGATGATGTCAGGGATAGAAACGCTCAATCCGCGATCGATCTGCCTCAACGCGCGAACCCATTGTATTCGTCCCGTTCCTGACAAGACCAGTCTAGAGATGTCGCCGCCTGCACGCACCCAGAGTTCCTGATCTGTTGGGCCTAGCGGATAAAGAACGCAGAATAGCTCCACTAGAGAGTCTGCTTTCGTCATATGAGCTATTTCGGAATGCAACGATTTAGGTCGAATGCGCTTTTCCACTGCTTCGCAATAAGCCACGGCAAAATTAGAGTCTTGATGATGAGCGGCATAGACCGGGGCCTGACTAGGCCATTCTGCTCTAACACTTACGGCGACATAGTTGAACAAGTCGAACACGCGAATAAAGCCGCCTTCATCGTGACCACCAGCGCCGCGAAACCCCGCGACCAGATGCTTAGTAAAAAGGCTGGTCGAATCACCGCCAAGGATCATCGAAGATTCAGAGCTTCGGCTAGACGCAATAACAACGATCCCCTCCCCATCTTCCATTTCGTCGAGCAGTGCATTGCCCAGCCATTTCGAGCTCTTGGCGCGTGCACCAGTAAGGTCAATGCCTCCGGAACAACAGGCATCAATAGCAATAAGCTTTCTTTTGGATCGGACCTTAAGCAGCGCTTCCGCAAGCAATTGGGAAGTAAGCAGCCCAGTGCCCTGAGTTGGGACGGCATCAACAGGAGCCAAAAATGCGCCGCCCGCACCAACATCTCCGTGACCAGAATAGAATAGAAAAAACGGGTCGTCCTCTTCGATGATTGCAGACATTTTCTCTAGGGTGTCTTTGATGGCTTGTAGCGATGCGTCGGCACCCGATAAGCGAACGACATTTTTGTCAGCATATCCGCAAAGGCCGGGGTCTATGAGGATGGCCCTAACGGCGTCTCCATCTGCGATCACCGCCTTGCCAAGGTCTTTGAATGCCGGGTCGATATTCGAGTCGACCGTAACAATTAGTGCGTGTCCACGAAACTCTCGATAGTTCATTGACCAATCACCCCTGAAATTTGCTGCAGCCGAGAGTTGAGGGGATAATCAGCCAACATAGCGTTTAGAAGGTCTCGCAAGCTTATCTCACCCCCAAATCTTGCGAAGCGAAGTGCCTCTCGCCACTGATTCCGGCCAGAGCCGTGTGTACTCAGGCGTGAAAGGTCCCCGCCCGCCTGCTCCCAAACATCCGCTTGTGTCGGTCCATTAGGGTAGAGCTCGCACACTACTTCAAGAAGAAGGATTAATAGGTCTTCTTGGCTCGGTCGCCATAACCCGTTTGAAAAGCGCGTCCAGGAATCCAGATGGTCGCTACAGACAACGAAATAGGGTTTCAAGCGCGGAACACCGAACGTGTAGCCAAACGTGCGTGACGCAGTACGCCAGTTGCGCGCAACGGCGAGCCGCCCCGCTCGCTCCAACTCTACTCCATCCGGTGTTCGCCCAGCCCCTAGGAAGGCCTTGAAGGTGTCAATAAACAATCCCATCGGCAATGCGTGGTTGCCAAGAAAGGTA
>NZ_DFME01000061.1:3974-4543 GCF_002375605.1 Hyphomonas sp. UBA3601
CGCGGCTTCAAATGTCCCTGCCTTGAGCGCCGCCAACAATTTATGACTCTGCGAATCATCTGCAATAGACTCTGCAAGCGGCATTTCCGGTGTGAAGAATGCTGGGTTTCCGACATTGGCTGGGTAGCTAGCGATCCAGCTGGCAGCGGTCTCCGACAGTGCTGATGATCTGCAGGTGGACGGCAACAGGCCCCAGACCTGTGCTCTGCATTCGAAAGCGCACCAATCTCCGAGCGGCGTCGACATGAGAATCGTCAGCAAACCTGCATTCACCCCAGCACCCGAGATGGCTTTGAACAAGCGGTCCTGTATCGAAGATATATCTGGCGCGATTTGCCACGCTAGTTGGCTCTTAAGCAAACTTCGATGCCAAAGGGTTTGAACTTGTGATTTGGAAATATCGTGGCGAAAAAGAAAACTCGGATCCTTCGCGACCACCTTAGCGCCTGCTTCAATGACCAGGTCATTGTCCAGACTCGTCGCGCTAGTGACAATAACTTCGTCTGGCAAAGCTAACAGACAATATTCGATAGCGGTGTCGCCGTACACAGAATGATCCCGGCCGCAGG
>NZ_DFME01000061.1:4645-8222 GCF_002375605.1 Hyphomonas sp. UBA3601
AGGCCTCCTCAAGAGCCGCAAGTATGTTCTTAGGGTGACTGAGAAGCAGAAGTTGCGCTTCGGACTTGTGGAAGCGAGCTCTGGCAAGCAAAGGAGAGAGCTGCTCAATTGCCTTGCCCGCGATTGTTGGTGGCGTTTGCGACATCGCAAGATCAAGGAGAGCCGTAGGAGCTTCGCCGAGGACCATCACTCCAATCTCAGTATTGGTGACAAGCAAAGTCCATATGTGGGGAGCTAGTTTGATCGCCATATTTTTGGTCATCGCGCCTAGCACGCCAATGCCTGCCCGCCGCCATTCCCTGGTCGCTGCTTCTGCATCAAACATCGCCACGAGAAGTTCGCATACATCATCCTGAGGGCCGATGCTCGCCATTCGATTTGCGAAGGACATTTCAAGTTCTTCGGGTTGATCCAAAGCCAGATTGAATGGCGCCCAATTCACATTCCGTATGGCCATAATGTGTTCTAGTGCAGCCGGACCTGGACGAGACAAGACGGCGTCCAAGATCTTACGCTTCACTGACGTTCCTTTGTCCGGATCAGGCTGCAACACCCCTACTACGCGCAAGGCTGCAACAGCGTCGCTGAAGGACACACTTGTCTTTTCTGCGATCTCGCATGATCGTCCAAGTAGTGCGATTTTTGACAGGCTGATCGAATGGATGTTGAGATCTTCGATATGTGCTTCGAGTTTCCCGCTAGACCCGCTTGACAGGTACCGCCCCGCCGCGGGTCGGGCCGGAGACTGATCGTATGTCGCATCGATCCGCCTCTCAAGCGGCCAGAGCATCTCAAGCGAAGCAGGAACCAAGGCGATTTGCAGGCCCTGACTTTGCGCTTCGTCCGGCCCAAAACTCAAGCCGAACCTAAGCTCACTGCGCATAGCTGGCGGAAGCTTGGCCCAGAGGCGTATGATAAGATTCTCAAACCGCGCGTCGTCGACCGTAATGGCAGGAAACTTCGAAGGCACAGTCACCATATCGGAAAAGGGGCCTGGTGGAGGTTCCTCAACCCTACCGGTCGCACTGATCATTCGACGTTCAGCGAGTAGCGGCGAGCTTCGCGCTTTCTGCAGATGGCCAAAGATCGCCCGTAAATCCGCAAATGCCTCGATGTCGTCTTTTGCGACAACAATTGCATGACTGAAAACCATGCCGTTTCTCTCGGCGCTGGGGTCAGAGCTCGTGCGCGCGACGACATAGCTATTCCCGATCAAAGCGCCTGAAACATAGCTTGTCAGCACGTAGCCTTGTGGTGGTTGGCCCGGAAGGTCAAGGTAGTGTGCGAGGCTTTGCGATTGTGCGTCAGAGACACTCGATGACAACACATTCATCCCTCGATCACGTTCTCCGACGAAAATTTCGTCAACAACCAAGGGCATCGGTTTAACCACTAACTGCGCCTAGCAGCGTTAAGTACCCATTCTACCGGTGACAGCAAATCCCCGGATTGGGCGCCGTCTTCATCAAGAACATAACCCATCTTATCGGGCCCCTTGGCGACGAAATCAGCATCTGGCTCGGAATCGCTTAGCGCTTGACCAAGTGGCGAGACGCCGAAAATTCGCAGGTCTTCTGAACTCCAATTTGTACGCAAGTAAGCGTCAAGGAGCGGCAATTTCAGGCGCGAGTACTCAGCGGGAGAGAGGTCCGTTTTCAATTCATCATAACAAGACAAGATCACACATATAGGTGGCGGGTTGGTCCATGCCTCCGAATAGGCGGCGACCTTGAAACGAAGCATCTGCAGCGTTTCGACAAGGCGCGATTGAGCGGATAGAACACTTTCAGTTTCATCATCTTCGGCAGGCAATCTGACCTGACGCGTAAGGACATCTTCTGGCAAGCGCACGCGGCTGGCTCGAACCATAAAGACCCATGCAGAGGTCGATTCAATCTTCTCGCGCCATGCAATCGGCATGCGCCGTTCCGCGACCATAGCGCTTATTTGCTCACCGCCATAATCGGGCCATTCAAGGGTGAAACGCGCGTCATCAGATTTGCGTCTTATAGTCCAGCGACTTGTCGACGACTCGCTTCTTGGAGTGTGGCGTCCCGCCAAACCCTGGCTGATCTGGTCCATGGTTTCGCGGAAAGGCTGAAGATTGTCGCTATTGATGAGTTCCATCGTTCCAAGACCGCTATTGAGACGCCTCAGAAGCTGAGCGCCGAAATGCGTCTTGCCGACATCGGACTCACCGATCAGAAGAATTGAAGCGGAACGCTCAGTCATGATGCGTCTCGATATGCCATGAAGGGATCGAATGCGGCGTGGTCAGGCCTCGTCAGAGAAATGGTACGGCTCCGGGGCTCGAAAGCCCAAGAGAAAATCACCTCCAACTCTTGCAGTGTCTTGTCAGGGTCAGGATTTTCTTGCTCTGGGACGCCAATCGCGAACACTGGCCCATCCTTGAAACAGGATCGGAATAGGTCTTCGATCGTATTTGACAATTCTGCGTCTCGCGGGAGATCATTCTTGGTCCATACCAGCGCCACACCTTCGGTGCCAGAATCGCTGGCAATTCTCCTGATTAAAAACTCCAGCTCCCGGCGAGAAACCCCACCCTTCTTTCCCATCAAGGCGTCGGTGTCTGCGGCGATAAGCAGTTTGTCAGAATGGTCCGCTGTCCAGCGAGCGCCGGCCGCTTTTTCCGATGTCGGCTTGTCAGTCCATGCAGAAAACCACTCCCCTGAAGCGTCGGCCAAAAGCACATCCATGCGGTTCCGATCATCGTCAGAAAGCCCCAAATGCAAAAGGCCAGGTACTCGCCCGTTCTGGGATGTATGCGGTGGAAATTTGATGGTTTCTCCTGCATTCAATTGCAAATGACGCGCGATGTTCTCCCAGCCCTGTAGAGTAAATGAGCCAGAAAACGTATGAGGACCGATACGGCGCCCGCGATAGATGGCCAGAAAAAGAAGACAGAGAAGCGTCGTTTTTCCAGCGTCAGCTGCACCGGCAATTCCTACAAGGTGCGGGCGACGTGTCGCCGAGACGAAGCGAAGATCGATGAGGCCAAGTGGACGTCCAGTCCATGGGAAAAGTTCATCATCCTCAGTACGAAACGCTCCCATTGCCACGATTGCATTGGGTGCCACAAAGTGCGGACATTTCGAAGGATCCATATGGCCTTTCGCGCACGACGTTTGGGGAACAAAGCAGTCGTCTTGCTTGCAAGTTTGGTTATCGGACAAACTCATTTGGCGGCGCCCGTCACTTTTCCGGCTGTTCCGGCCTCGTCAGGGGGAGACACCGGCGTGACATGTTGAATCGCTTTCAAGGCTTGGAATTCAAGGAACAAAAGCGAAGCGAAGGCTGCCGGATCTAATTTCAGGGTTCCTTGGAAGACGGTCCGCTCGGAGATGAGTTCTGGGCGAGTTGCCCCCTCCAGGACAAGAGCGCCCAATGGTCTTAAGTTGGCTGTTTGATCTGGTTGCGAACTCTTGAATGGAACTATTTCATCGGCCTCTGACATCGCGGCAAGAAAATCGCCCAGTGAAGTCGTTTCGTTCTCACCCGAAAGGGTACGAACCGATTCTCGCAAAAAGGCTACAACACTGGCAGGCGCGAGCGCCGG
>NZ_DFME01000061.1:8373-12413 GCF_002375605.1 Hyphomonas sp. UBA3601
CCGGAAGCATGGATTGATAGTCCAGGGCCATTAAACCAGGCGCCACTTTGCGGTCGATCAATCGATATTCTTTCCGGGCACTCGGCGAAATCTTAGCCTCCTTCCACCAAAGCAGCCTAGATCGCAGTTCGACACCATGGGATGCAGCCGCGGTTTGATTTATCGCTGCACTGACATAAGCGGTAACCATTGTACTGATTGCGCCAAAGATTTCATCCGATGCCAAATTGTAGACCCGCTCGCCTGCGGCTCTCTTAACCGCTGTCGCGATTGCTTCTGTCGCCAGTGGAACAAATTCATTCGACCAAGTTGCGCCAGCGTTCGGCGCATGAGGATTGCCGCCAGTTTCCTCACCGGCCTTGTTATTCGGTCCTGCAGCCTTTTCGAGCCCCTTCAGCAAAGCGGCTTCGTCGATTTTGATGGCACCCAATTTGCCTTTTATCTCGGGTGGTTTGACTGCGACCATAGGAGCAAGCGCGATGGCGCTCGGAACTGACCAGCGCGCCTCGGCCTCAGCCTCGACGGCTGAAAGCAATTCAGAGACTGTTTTCTGCCAGACCTCGGCTTCTTCCCCAAGC
The DNA here is from genome assembly GCF_002375605.1 of Hyphomonas sp. UBA3601. Taxonomy (NCBI): domain Bacteria; kingdom Pseudomonadati; phylum Pseudomonadota; class Alphaproteobacteria; order Hyphomonadales; family Hyphomonadaceae; genus Hyphomonas; species Hyphomonas sp. UBA3601. Next base: position 8,952 of record NZ_DFME01000061.1, read on the forward strand.
GACATGTGTGGCAGAGCACTCGATAGTAGGAGTGTAACGCCGAGCCGAATTTGATCGTCTCGCTTTGCGTTCTGTATTACCGCGTCGAGGATGATCCCTCGAAACACCAAGTCAAGCGACCCCATCGTGACAGAGGAATAAGTCCGCCAAACGCTTTTCAGCGTTTCCTGCGCCATTGCACGGGAGGGGTCTCCAAGCCGTTCCCGAGGGTCGACGGCCGAATATACGAATGCCGCCAATTGTTCGGGGTGTGCGCCGATATGAACCGCCAGCTTGTCGGCCGCTGCGGATATGTGCTCAAACCAAGCGTCATTTCCGCCAAGCTCCAAGAGTCCCGCGTCCAGAAATGTTTCGAGAATTCGGTCAGCCACAAAAGCCCCCTGTGTCATGATTATTTTGCATTTTTGAATAGCACGCCGATATCTTACTCTCTCATTGTAATTTCGTTGCTTTCTCTCACGATCAATTGCCCCACGCATAAGAATCAGCAGTTTGAATCTATTGAATATTCGGTACGCGTCTAAGTCCTTCTGGCAAAGCTAAAGGTTGAATTTAGTCTGAATGATCACAATCTACCAGCGACGTAGCCGAGATAATGTGCCACGGCGCGACCCGTAGAGTTCAGCAACTCACACCTTTCTGATCGCAGTCGGTAGGCTGCTAATTCGCCCCACATTCGTTCTGTGAGTTCGCTGAACCCAAAAGATTGCCAACCAAACTTCAGTGCCAGACAACGTTCTCCGAAGCAAACGGAGCATCCACGTCGCACGATCCGTCAGAGTATTTCTAATGAGTTGCCTCAATTCGCTCCACGACTCAAAATCTTCGACGAGCAGAAAAAATCCCGCAAATTCTTCCCGCAACTTCACGTCTGTCACCCTGCCGTTCCCAAAACTTCAGAATACCCCCCTGATTTCCCCCAATTCCCTCTCTGGAGCGTGAGGCGATGATTGGTCAGGTTCTGCGTCATGAAACATGGCACGAACCTCTTCTGGCAGATCATCCTGGTATCGCTCGTCGTCCTGGTGGCGCTCTGGTGCGCAACCCAGTGGACAGCCTTGTCGCTGGGCTGGTCGCCCCGTTTGGGCGAGCCACTCTTCGTCATCCTCGACATGCCGGTCTATGTGCCTTGGGCATTCTTCGGGTGGTGGTACTCATTCGATGCCTATGCGCCGGATGTGTTCGACCGGGGCGGACTGATCGCCGGTTCGGGCGGTGTCGCGGCCATCGTGATTGCGGTGACGGGATCGATCCTCCGCGCACGCTGGGACAAGCGGGTCTCGACTTTCGGCTCAGCGCGCTGGGCGGAAAGCAAGGATTTGCGCAAGCCCGGCTTGCTCAAACCTTCCGGTGTGTTCCTAGGTCAGGCAACGGGTTCTTACCTCCGCCATGACGGACCGGACCATGTCATGGCGTTTGCCCCGACACGGTCCGGCAAAGGTGTAGGGCTTGTCGTGCCAACACTCCTCTCCTGGCCGCATTCGGTGCTGGTGCATGACATCAAGGGCGAGAATTGGCAGCTGACCTCCGGCTGGCGCTCAGAGTTTTCCCATTGTGTGCGGTTCGATCCGACCGATGTCGCCTCGGCCCACTTCAATCCCCTCATGGAAGTCCGGCGCGGGCATTGCGAAGTGCGCGATGTCCAGAACATTGCCGACATTCTCGTCGACCCGCAGGGCAAGCTTGGCGATCTCGGGCACTGGGTCGACAAGGCGAACTCGCTGCTCGTCGGGGTTATCCTGCATGTCCTCTATGCCGAGCGTGAGAAGACGCTGGCGCGTGTGGCGAGCTTCCTTGCAGATCCCGACCGGACATTCCGCACGACGCTGTCGATCATGCTCCGGACAAACCACCTCGGCACGAGCGAAGCGCCCAAGGTTCATCCCGTCGTCGCCGAGACGGCCCGTGAACTGATGAACCAGTCGGAGAACGAGCTTTCGGGTGTACTCTCGACGGCTTTGAGGTTCCTTTCACTCTATCGCGATCCCGTTGTCGCAGAAGTGACCTCCCGCAGCGACTTCAGGATCGAGGACCTTGTGTCTGGCGACCGGCCGCTGTCGCTCTACCTGGTTGTACCGCCCTCGGACCTATCTCGCACCAAGCCGCTGATGCGCCTCATCCTGAACCAGGTCGGACGCCGGCTCACCGAACATCTGGATGTGCGTCCGTCCTTGGTCTCGCGTGGCAGATCGCTTGTGGCAAACATCCTGAGCGCGTGCGGACTTCTGGCACCTCATGTGTCGGCTGCAGCGGCAAAATCCCGCCGGCGGGTCCTGTTCATGCTGGACGAGTTCCCTGCCCTCGGACGGCTCGACTTCTTCGAAAGCGCACTTGCCTACATGGCCGGCTATAACCTCAAGGCCTTCCTGATCGCGCAATCACTGAACCAGATCGAGAAGGCCTATGGTCCCTCGAACGCGATCCTCGACAATTGTCATGTGAGGGTGGCGTTCGCGACCAATGACGAGCGCACGGCCAAGCGGATTTCCGATGCGCTCGGGACCAAGACCGAACAGCGGGCCATGAAGAACTATGCAGGCCACCGCTTGGCCCCTTGGCTGTCGCACAAGATGGTGTCGCGCCAGGAAACCGCCCGACAGTTGCTGACCCCCGGCGAGGTGATGCAGCTGCCTTCGGATCAGGAGCTTGTCCTTGTCGCAGGCTCACCTCCGGTACGGGCGATAAAGCTCCGCTACTATGAAGACCAGAACTTTACCGAACGCCTCAAAGACGCCCCTGCCTTCGCAGCCTGCATTCCGAACGCGCGGAGTAATGATTGGGGGTCCGAAGTTCGCGCGATCCATGAAGGCCTCATGCAGGCCGCAGAGCTCGAACCTGATGTGGAGGGCCTTGGGCCTCAGAAGGCGCGCGATGCGGCCGAGGATCGCGCAAGGGTCTCAGCACCCACGAAGCCTGGCAGATCTCCGGCTCGAACGCGCGGCGCCCCTCAGCCCAGCCTCTTCGACGCGCTCGTCCAGGCTGACAGCCTCGAACAGGCGACCGGCATTGATCTCACGGGGAATGGCCAATGAAGCCCCGGATCCAGCCCTATATCTCGCCAGAGAATTTTCACTGGCTGAAGGCCATGGCCAAACGCCCTGGCCTGTCAGAAAGCACGATCATCGATGGGGCAGTAACGGCCTACCGGGCAGGCGAGTCCGACAATAAGCGCGAAGCGGCGATCAACCGCCGGCTCGACCGGCTGACGCGGCAGTTCGGGCGGATCGAGCGGGACAATCTTGTCCTGGCCGAAACGCTCGCGACCTTCGTGCATTATTTCCTGACGGTGACACCGCCCGTGCCCGCCAACCAGGTCGAGGCGGCGCGGGCCAAGGGCGACCTACGGTTCGATCTCTTCGTCCGGCAGGTCGCCGAGGCGCTCCGCTCCGGACAGCGCATTCTGCAGAATGCCGTCGAGGATGTGACGGCAGAAGCTGCCAGTCTTGAGCGCGAGCCCGAACA
>NZ_DFME01000039.1:0-143 GCF_002375605.1 Hyphomonas sp. UBA3601
CCGCCGGAGCAATATGTCTATGAGATGTTCCTCGACGAAAAAGGCGAGAAGATCTCCAAGACCAAGGGCAATGGCATCTCGGTCGAGGACTGGTTGAAATATGCGCCGGATGAGAGCCTCGGCCTGTTCCAGTTCCAGAAGCC
>NZ_DFME01000039.1:296-30281 GCF_002375605.1 Hyphomonas sp. UBA3601
TCTTCGCCACGCGTGGCGAAGAAGCTCTACTTCGATGTCATCCCGAAGGCCGTGGACGAATACCTGACCTTCCTTGAGAAGTATCCAAGCGAGGAGCCTGCGCGCCAATTGGAAAATCCGGTCTGGCACATCCATTCCGGCAACCCGCCCGCCGAGACCACGCCGGTCAGCTTTGCGCTGCTGCTGAACCTCGTCGCGGTGGCAAACCCGGAAGACAAGAGCCAGCTCTGGGGCTTCATCTCGCAATATGCGCCGGACGCCTCACCCGAGAAGAACCTGTTGCTCGATGAACTCGCCGGCTATGCGATGAGCTATTATCAGGACTTCGTCCTGCCGCAGAAGACCTATCGTGCGCCGACGGACAAGGAACGCGCGGCGATGGAAGACCTCTCCGCGCGCCTCAAGGCGTTTGACGGTGAGCCGACCTCGGAAAACCTGCAGACGCTGACCTTCTCGGTCGGCAAGGAGCATGAGTTCGAGAATCTGCGCGAATGGTTCCAGGCGCTATATGAAGTCCTGCTCGGCCAGAGCCAGGGCCCGCGCTTCGGCAGCTTCGCGGCGCTATACGGCGTCGCCAATACGGCCCGCCTGATGGATGAGGCGCTGGCGCGGGACTAGTCTGCACGTTTCGTAACATGGCTTAAACATTCATCTGCTCTAGTCTGGCCAGAGCCAGAGGAGCCTTTGCCATGCCTGCCATTCGCCTAATCCTGATCGCCGGCATGCTTGCCACGCTGCCCGCCTGCCTTGCCACCAAGATCGTGACCGTGCCCGTCAGCGTGGCGGGCGACGTGGTCGAGGGCACCGCGAAGGGCGCCTATGCGGTCGGCTCTGGGGTCGTGCACGTCACCGGAGATGCGCTGGACGGCCCAGAGGAGGACGTCAAGCTGAAGGTGAAAGTCAAGAAATTTGGCGGCGGCACCAAGACCTATACGCGCACCGTCGAGTCCGACGATATCGAGAAGACGCTCGAAAAAATCGGCAAGAAGGGCACCATTATCGACGTGCAGGTCGAGCCGGCAGAGTAGGGGCCTACTCCGCCGCCGCGATCAGCGTGGTCTTTGCCTTGGGCAGCGTGCCATCCGGCCAGCCAGCCCAGAGGTCTGCCTCTTTCGCCTTGGCGACTTCGGCGGCAGCTTCCTTCACATGGCCATAGCCGCGAATATCGTCTGGGATTTCGGCGAGCGCCACGGCGAGTTCATGATTCTTCGCGGTCAGTTCCTGCGCGATGCGGGAAAGGCCAGCGAGATAATCGTCACGCAGCTGGCGTTCCATCCGGCGCTCGGCCGTGTAGCCGAACAGGTCAAACTTCGTGCCGCGCAGGCCCTTGAACTTCGCCATCAGCTTGAAGACCTGGAACATCCACGGGCCAAAATGCTTCTTCTTGGCGTGCCCGTTTGCATCCGTCTTTGACAGAATGGGCGGGGCCAGCATCAGGCGGAGTTTGCCGCCCTTGAACTGGCTGGCAATGTATTCAGCGAATTTCCCATCCGTGTAGAGACGGGCCACTTCATACTCGTCCTTGTAGGCCATGACCTTGTAGGCATAGGTGGCGGCTGCGCGGGTCAGCTTCTCGCCGAGGCCGGCGCCATGTTCTGCGGCGCGCACCTGAGCGACGATGTTGCGATAGGTCTCCGCATAGGCGGCATCCTGATAAGCGGTGAGGCGCGCTGCCCGGTCATCTATCAACTCGTCCAGCGTTTTCTCTTCGATATGACCGCGTGGGTCATGCTGGGGCAGGAGCCGTTCCGGGTTCGCCGCAGCGATCCGGCCGATATTGAAGGCGGACATGTTGTCCTCCACCTTGGTGCCGTTCAGGCGAATGGCGCGATAGAGCGCGCGCAGGCTGATCGGCACCTGGCCCTTCTGCCAGGCGAAACCGACCATGATCATGTTCGTATAGATCGCATCATGCAGATAACCGACCGCAAGGGCCTCGGCATCGAAGGCAGCGAAGTCGCGGGCCTGCCGTTTCACGCGCGCGGCGAGGAGATCGCTTTCAAAACGTTTTGACCGGTCCCGGATGAATTCACTGGTTGGCGTTACGTCGGAGTTTGCATAGGCCGCCGTGCGGCCAACATCCATCAGGTTCAGTGCGTCGCCCCCCGCCGCCACGACGAGATCGCAAGCAATGATGAGGTCGGCGCTGGCAGGCGGAACCTTGCCGGTCGAAATCAGCTCCGGCTCACGCGCAAAGCGAATGTGGCTAAGCACCGGACCACCCTTCTGGGCAAGGCCGGTCATGTCGAGGCTGGAAGCCGCATGGCCGTCCACATGCGCGGCCATGGCCAGTACGGCGGCGACCGTGGTGACGCCTGTGCCGCCGACGCCGGTGAACAGCACGTTCCACGGCTCAGAGAGGCTGGGGGTTTCCGGCATTGGCAGGCCGGCATCGTCAAATTCCGGACGGGGCTGGTCCTGCCAGGCAGGTTCGCCATCCTGGATCGTCACGAAGCTCGGGCAGAAGCCGCGCAAACAGGAGAGGTCTGTGTTGCAGGTCGACTGGTTGATGCGCCGTTTGCGGCCGAGTTCGGTTTCGACCGGCTCCACTGACAGGCAGTTGGATTTGATCGAACAGTCGCCACAGCCTTCGCAGACTTCGGTGTTGATGACGACGCGCGTACGGTCCGGTGCACGAAGGCCGCGCTTGGACCGGCGGCGCTTTTCGGTGGCGCAGATCTGATCGTAGATCATGACGGAGACGCCCGGAGTTGCGCGCAGCATCACCTGAACCTCGTCCAGCTCTTCGCGATCAAAGATCTTCACGCGGCGCGGCAGGTCTTTCACATTGGCATAGCGGGTCGGGTCTTCGGTGACGATCACGATCGTCTCCACGCCTTCAGCTTCCACCTGCTGCGCGATCTGGGCCGGGGTCTGACCAGACTCGACTGTCTGGCCGCCGGTCATGGCGACAGCGTCATTGTAGAGAATCTTGTAGGTCATGTTCGCGTCGGAAGTCACCGCTGCGCGGATGGCGAGGCTGCCCGAATGGGAATAGGTGCCGTCGCCGAGATTGACGAAGACATGGCCTTCTTCAGTCGCCCAGTGCTGACCAACCCAGGCAATACCTTCGCCGCCCATCTGGCTGGTCATGTCGGTTTTGCGGTCCGGCATGAAGTTCGCCATATAGTGACAGCCGATCCCGGCCAGCGCGCGCGAGCCTTCCGGCACAACGGTGGAGGAATTGTGCGGGCAGCCGGAGCAATAATGCGGGGTGCGAATGGTTTCGGAGGCATTGATGCGCGCCGCTTCGCCAGTCCGGCCAATCCGATCAAAATAGGCGTTGGCGCGGCTGGTATCCCAACCTTCAGGAAGGATCTTCATCAGCGCGCCAGCCATTTCCGGGATGGAGATGGAGGCGATATCGGAGAGCAGGGGGCGTCCCTCGCGATCGCGCTTGCCTTCTACAGTCGGACGTTGGCCATCCGGCAGATCGTAGAGCACCGAGCGTAGCTGATCTTCGATCAGAGGGCGTTTGTGCTCGATCACGACCACACGTTCCAGACCTTTGCAGAACGCCCGGATCCCTTCGGGTTCAAGCGGCCACGGCATGGCCACTTTGTACACGGAGAGACCCAGGCGTCCTGCATCCTGCGGTGACAGGCCGAGCGCCGCGAGCGCCTCGAACACGTCGCGGGCAGCCTGGCCCGTCACGACAACACCGACACGGGGTTTCGGCGAAGGCAGGATGACATTGTCCAGCTTGTTGGCGCGCACATAGGCCTGTGCAGCCGGCAGCTTCACCTGACGCAGGCGCCGCTCCTTATCGAGCGGGCTGTCGCCACGGCGCATATGAACGCCGTCTTCAGGCAGCTGGAAATCAGGAGAGACAAAACTGAACCGGTCAAGATCGACGCTTACCACAGCGCCGGAATCCATTGTGTCTGCGAGAGCGACCAGTCCGGCCCATGCTCCGGAGAAGCGGCTCATGGCCCAGCCATGGATGCCGTAGTCCAGCACGTCCTGGATGGAGGCGGGGTTCAGTACCGGGATCTCCGCATCGGCCATCGCGAACTCTGATTGCGAGGGCAGGGTGGAGGACTTGCAATTATGGTCGTCGCCGATGATGGCGAGTACGCCGCCATGGTCGGAGGCGCCAGCGGCGTTGGCGTGTTTGAACACATCGCCCGTCCGGTCTACGCCAGGGGCCTTGCCGTACCACACGCCGAACAGGCCATCATATTTCGCGCCGGGGAACAGGCCGAGCTGCTGGCTGCCCCACACAGCGGTGGCACCGAGGTCTTCATTCAGACCTTCCCAGAATTTGATGTCATGGGAATCCAGCCATTTTTGAGCGGCGCGAAGCTGTTGATCGTAACCGCCCAGCGGCGATCCGCGGTATCCAGAGATGAAGCCGGCTGTGTTGAGGCCCATGCCCAGATCAAGGCGTTTTCGATCAAGTGGCAGGCGAACAAGCGCCTGAATCCCTGTCATGAAGGCTTTTCCCTCGACAAGCTCGTATTTGTCGTCCAGCGTGACTTCGCGGTGTTGCATAGCATGCCTATCTGATGGGTTTAGGCAGATTATTGGTCAAACCGCGTGAAATTGCTTGCCTATCTTGCGCAAATTTTGCTATTCCGGGGTAAAATTTACCGGATAACCTAAGAGAGCGAGCAAAATTGGCCCAAGAATTAGATGCTGTAGATGCGCGAATACTGGACATCATCCAGCATGATGCCGGCTTGTCTGTCGCCGAAATTGCCGACCGGGTCGGCTTGTCCTCATCGCCTTGTTGGCGGCGTATCAAGCGCATGGAAGAGGCCGGCTTCATTACAGGCCGGGTGACCCTGCTGGACAATAACTCACTCGGGCTGAATTTCGAAGTCATGGCGAGCGTCAAACTGGCGCTTCCGAGCCGGGAAAATCTCGATGCTTTCGAACAGATGGTTCAGGCTTGGCCGGAAGTCATCGAATGCATGACGGTTACAGGTGCGGTCGACTACATGATCCACATCATCACGACCGACATGCACGCTTATGACAATTTCCTGCGGGACAATCTGCTAGGCTCAGCCCTCGTGTCGGATGTGCAATCACGTATCGTGATCCGGGTCGCAAAGCGTACGACTGCCCTGCCGCTTGATCTGGTTGAAGATATCAAGAAGCCTGCCTCTGCTTGACCGATGACGCTAGCGCCTGGACTATGGATGCCATGATCCGCGCCGCGATATCCCTCTCAGTTCTTGCCGTACTGGTGCTGCCATCATCGGCCGCACCGCTATCGCCAGAGGAGTTACAACAGAAGGTCGAAACGGTTCGGGAAGATGCCGGGCTGGTGGCTCTTGGGGCTGTCATTGCCAACGCCGATGGGGACATTCTTGGTCTCGCGGTTGATGGAGCCCGCGTGCAGGGCAAGCGGGGGGCTGTCCAGCAGGGTGACGCCTGGCATATCGGCTCCAACACGAAGATGCTGACCGCGCTGCTTTACGGTCGGCTCGTAGAGCAGGGTGAAGCGAGTTGGGGTGCGACCCTGCCAGAGTTGTTGCCAGACCTTGCCGACGAGATGGATCCGGCCTGGGGCGATGTGACGATTGAGCATCTGCTTTCTCACCGGAGCGGACTTGCCGCCAATCCCGGTATGATGTGGTTCCTGACCAGTCGCGGCTCCAACGATCCTGTCGAAACTCAGCGCACTGCTTTGGCGCGAGGTTTTTTGACAAAGCCGCCTGCCGGCGAAACGGGAACATTTACCTATTCCAATCTTGGTTACATGATTGCGGGGGCAGCACTGGACCGGATAGCCTTGCGGCTGGGGCACGAGAATTACGAGACATTGTTCCTGTCCACGCTTGTACTCCAGAATGAAGGTTGGGGGTTCGGACCGCCGCCGACGGGGATTGAAGGCCACGCAAAAGGCCTGTTCGGAGGTTTGAAAGGCCAGGGCACCGGCAGCGGAGCGGATAACCCGGCCGCGCTGGCACCCGCTGGCACGTTACATGTGCCATTGGCAGCGCATGCGCGCTTTGTCAGCGGCTTTCTGGAAGCAGATGAGACCGAGCGGAAACTGCTTACGCCATATCCAACCGCGGGATCCGACTATGCGTTGGGATGGGGCGTTTCAGCGCCGGTGCAGCATGGACGTCTCTTCGCCCATAACGGGTCGAATACGATGTGGTTGTCGTCGGTTTACCTGCTGCCAGATGCAGGTCTTGTCGTAATTGTGAACACAAACAGTTTCAGTGATGAGGGCGTTGCGGCGGTCAATAAGCTCGCTCGGGAACTGGCAGACGCATTTGCCGAATAGTCTTACGGCATGTCCACATATGTGACGTGTCCATCAGATTCATTCAGTATGCGGGGTTCGCCACCCGGCCAGACTTGCAGTCGGGTCTGCATGCGCGGAGACGCGCGGTCTCCTCCAAACAGGGATTCCGGTTCAAAGCAAAGCCAGGCGAGGGAGGCAGTCTCGGTGGCAGCTGCGCCCGCTTCTTCGATCAGTCGCTTCATGCGTGCAACATCTTCTTTTGACGGATAAACAAGGAAGACTGAGTGATAAATGACTGTCAGGCCCTCTGAGGGGCGTTTGGTCAGTTTCTGGGCGAGCCAGTCAACCGCATCCGCCTGTTCCACGCGAACGCCCATATGTCTGGCCAATTCTGCCGCTGCATCCAGACGGGCCAGTCGTCCAGCCTGGTCTGGCCAAGTGTAGGATTTGAGCCGCAGGAAGGCGGCCTCATTTGTCAGGTCAATCGGGTTCAGGTCGCAAGCGGCGCGTGAAGCAATGACTGGAGCGGCGTCGAGATGTGCGGGCTCGGGTCCGTTCCAGATCGTGGATATCGTGACGTCGCTCGCGCCCGGTCGTTGCCAGGTTCCGCCATCATAGGTGAACCGATCCCAATTCTGGTTGAGGCCCGCACTCGCGCCGAGCTCAAGCAGGTGCATGGGCATACGGTAGGTTGCGGCAAGTTCGAGAAAACCGGGCAGGAGCGCTATCGACCGGCGGGTCTCATTGGTCTGCGGGGGACTGTTGATGAAGGTGCGGATGTCGGGGATGTGCGCCGCAAGCCAAGGCTGGGCCTCGGCCCAGACAGCCTCCATCTTCCACTCCGCCAGATGGCCGGGATAAGTCGCGGCAAGAGCAGGTGCTGCGTTGGTTAGCACGGCATGGTGAAGGGCACCGGCCAGCCTGAGGCCAAGGGCATCCTTGCGGGGATTGCCGGTCCAGTCGGCGCAGATATCCGCGACCGGGCCATTGGCCTCAAAATCTTCGGCAAATTTCCGGAGCAGGGCCGCAGTGAAAGGAGAGCCCAGATCCTCGCACCATCTCGCCTGTTCGGTGAAATGGTCGAGGATCCGGGTTTCATCCAGCATGCCGGACCCCTAGTAGCGTTCCAGCGCCATGGCGATGCCTTCGCCGCCACCAATACAGAGACTGGCCATGCCCTTCTTGAGGCCGCGGTCTTCCATGGCCGCGAGCAGTGTGACGATCAAACGAGCGCCGGAAGCGCCGATCGGGTGACCCATGGCGCAGGCACCGCCATTCACGTTCAGCTTGTCGTGCGAGATGCCCATTTCCTTCATGGCGATCATTGGAACGACCGCGAAGGCTTCGTTGACTTCCCAAAGCTCGACATCGTCGACGCTCCAGCCAGCCTTTTCCAAGGCTTTCTTCATGGCAGGCACTGGCGCGGTCGTGAAGTATTCAGGCTCGTGAGCGTGGCTGGACGAAGACACGATCTTGGCCAGCGGATTGAGACCGCGTTTCTTGGCTTCAGATTCGCGCATCAGGACGAGCGCAGCTGCGCCATCTGAAATAGCTGAGGCATTGGCTGCGGTAACGGTGCCGTCCTTGGAGAAGGCCGGGCGCAGCGACGGGATTTTTTCCGGCATCGCAGTGCGAGGCAGTTCATCAGTGTCGACGACCGTTTCGCCCTTGCGGGTCTTGATGGTGACCGGGGCAATCTCGCGCTTGAACTTGCCTTCTTTCGTTGCGTTCTGTGCGCGCGACAGCGTTTCCAGCGCGTAGGCATCCTGTTGCTCGCGTGTGAACTGGTACTCACCCGCGATCATGTCGGCGAATTCGCCCATGGGGCCGCCCTTGTAGGCGTCGGACAAGCCGTCGAGCGCCATATGGTCCTGAGCGTTCATGGTGCCGTATTTATGGCCCTTGCGGACGTTCAGCAGGTGCGGTGCGTTGGTCATGGATTCCATGCCGCCAGCGATCACGATGTTTGCGTCGCCCGCCAGAATGGCATTGCGGCCCATGACGGCAGCTTGCATGCCGGAGCCGCACATCTTGTTGATCGTTGTGGCTTCAAGGCCCTTGTCCTGACCGGATTTGAAACCTGCCTGACGGGCAGGAGCTTGGCCCTGTCCAGCGGGAAGGCAGTTGCCCATGATGATTTCATTCGCCTCGCCGGGGGCCAGCTTTGCTTCGCTGACAGCTTTCTCGATGGCAATGGCGCCCAGCTCGCTGGCAGTCAGGCTGGCAAGGTCGCCGAGCAGGCCACCCATGGGCGTGCGGCCCATACCGACGATGACGACGGGATCTTGTTCAGACATGGAGTTTCCTTCCGCTATGGATTTTTTTTGCAGGTGCGAACACAAAGCGCGTCCGGGCCTCACTCGTCAAGAGTTCACGAAACGCGATTGGCGGAGATTTCTTCATCGAACGGGGCGCGCAATCGAGAAGTTGTCGCCGTTCTATTGTAATGCCAGTGCATTTTCGGCTTCAATGAAAGCCACGAGAGCAATCTGGTGAAAATGTCGCTGGGGATGGGTACCTTAAATGGCAAGTTCGACTTATGCCTTGGCGCGCAGAATGCTTCCATCTCGGATGTTCTATGCTGGTCGGCAATTGTCCCGGCGCCTCCGCAAGTTCCGTCTCCACGAACGTTATACCGCGAAATTTCCGAGCCGACGCGATCTGAAAATATTCTCGATATCGCCAGACGCAGAGTTGCACGTCTTCTGGAAAGTCCTGCCCATTGGGCGCGGGCCCGCGTTTTCGCTTTTCATCCACGAAGACGAAGTCCTCCGCTTCGATTGTTTCGGCGAGGATGAGGGCCATTATCACGCGCATTTCGAGCGGGGCTGGAGCGCGGCCCAAAATCGAATGTATTTCTTTGAAGCAAGCGAAAGCGAACAGATAGACCGTGTTGAATTCGAGCTTTTGAACAATCTCGACTACTATCTCCAACGACACCCGTGGGCACGTATTCGCGCAGTGCGCCTGGATAGAGGGCAGCTTGAAACAGCGTGTGCTGCAGCCGGTGAGCAGGCGCGGGCCTTTCTGCGATCCATTCCCGAACTTGCCGTACCGGCAGGATCACTCCGGTCGTGAAGTGGCGCGCCTGATAGGCGTCATCCGCCGAGGGCCGCCTCGATATCTGCCACGAGTTCCGGATCCGATGGGGTAGTGGCAGAGGGGTAGGCCTTGAGCGGTGTGCCGTCGCCATCGACGAGAATTTTATGGAAATTCCATTTCGGCTGCGCGGCCTCGCCAAGCATGTCCACGGCATTCAAATAGAATGGGTGCTCATCAGCGCCCGTCACAGCGTATTTCTTTGTCAGCGGGAATGTCACGCCGAAATTCAGCTGGCAGAACGTCTGGACCTCTTCCTCAGTGCCGGGTTCCTGCCCGCCGAAATCATTTGAAGGGATGCCTAGAATGACGAGCCCTTCCGCTCGCTTCGCTTCATACAGTGCCTGAAGGCCCTCATACTGTTTGGTGTAGCCGCATTTGGAGGCTGTATTCACGACGAGGATCGCCTTTGCATCAAGTGCTTCAAGGTCGACTGGCTTTCCATCAATGCTCGTAAATTGCGTTGCCGTCATGGAAGGGGTTTCCGAATTGCTAGGGGATTGTGCCTGGCTTCCTGTCGGGACTGCCAGGACAAGGCAAACGACGGCGAGGGCTGGGACAAGGAATTGGCGCATGGGGGCAGGTTCCTGTGCATCTGACGTCAGATGATAGGGCAAACCACGCAGCTGTCACGTCTTCCTATCGAACAGGCCGTGGATCGGTTGCATCCAGCCGGATTGCCGCCTCGATGATTTGATCCAGTTGGGCGTCGATCTGATCGACCGAATGGACTTTTACATGGCGCAGAGCCTTGCCGGTGCCTTCGATCCGATCTGGAAAGGACGGCGCAAGCTCGGCACCATAGAAGATCTGGAGATTGCAGCGGTCCTTGTATGCCGCAATCGAGAATATCCGCTCGGTCCCACTCCAACACGGAAAGCCCCAGGCGAGCTTGCAGGTCAGGCCGGGGCCTGCCCGCTCGATGCTCGCTCGAAGGCTTTCCGCAATCTCGAATTGGGCCGGATCGAGTTCCGAAAACCAGGTTTCCGTCGTCTTGGCCACGAATGGGGCCTACTTCTTCTTTGCGCGCTTGGCTTTGTCGTCGGCCTTGGGCGGCATTACTTCGAACGTCATCTGGAGGTTCACGCGATACTTTTCGATCTTGCCGTTCTTGATTGTGGTGTACATTTCGTTGACGTAAGCCGATGCGAGGCCTTTGACGGTGGCGTCAAAGCGTGTGACCGCTGTCTGAATCGCATCCTCGAAGGATTTGGTCGATTCCGACATGATCTGTTCTGATTTCATGATGGCCATGGTGCGTCCCTTTCGCGTTGAAAGGGCCATTCAAGACCTTTTAGGCCCAAAAGCCAAATGAACATTGGGAAGGGACGGGTGCGACCCTAGATGGTCGTGAGTTGAAAACCCGCTTCAGAACCTTTTTGCCAGACAACGCGTGCGGGGCCCTGCAGGCCCACTCCCTTGGCATGAAGGGTCACGAATTCAGGCATGCCCTCATTGGTCGGAAACCGGAGGCGAACGCCTGTGTCAGAATAGTCCAGAACGATACCGCGACGCTTGTAGCCGGATTCGTAAACGACATTTGCTTCCCGATAGACCGATGCACGGACGGGACGTGGCCGTTCTTTTACGGGCGTCACCATCTGTTCTACGCGCGCAGAGGCGGGAGCCTCGGAATCGGAACTTGATGTCTTGAACAGGCGGTTTAGCAATTTCATTTTGGGCGGAATCCTTATCCGAAGATTTTCTTGCAACCGCCATGCCAAATCAGGCTGCTCGGTCAGAATATACCCAAACTTCTTCAAGACAAGTAAAGAAGCAGCACTCTAAAGCGCTGCTTCTGTAGTGTATGCTACGGTTTATAACCGTTTACCAAATCCGGATGCGCTGCTCAGGCGGCAGGTACATCTCGTCATCTTCCGTCACGTCAAAGGCTTCGTACCATTCTGCCATGTTCTGAACGACGCCGTTTACCCGGTAAACGGGTGGGGAATGTGGGTCTGTCAGCAGCTGGCGACGGGTTGCCTCTTCGCGGTACTTGGACCGCCAGACCTGGGCCCAGGCCAGGAAGAAGCGCTGATCACCGCTCAGTCCGTCCAGCACAGGCGCTTCCTCATCCGGGCTGATCGTGCCGTTGCCATCTGTGTCGAGGCTGAGCTTGTAGGCCTTGTATGCCATCGAAAGACCGCCGAGATCGCCGATATTCTCGCCGAGTGTCAGCGCGCCATTCACACAGGTTTCCCCATCGTCCAGGGGACAGAAAGCATTATATTGCTCTACCAGCGCGCCGGTCTTGGCCTTGAAATTGGATTCGTCTTCAGCGGTCCACCAATTGCGGAGCGTGCCATTTCCGTCGGATTTGGCGCCCTGATCATCGAAGCCGTGGCCCATTTCGTGACCAATGACGCCGCCGATCGCACCATAATTGACGGCGGGGTCTGCAGTCAGATTGAAGAAAGGCGGCTGAAGGATGGCAGCGGGAAACACGATTTCGTTCCGGTTGGGCGAATAATAGGCGTTCACCGTCTGGGGCAACATGAACCATTCGGTCTTGTCGATCGGCTGGCCGAGCTGGGAGATCATGTCCTTCCAGGCCCAGTCATTCACCGCCATGGAGTTGGCGAAGGCGTCCGGGCCCACATTCAGGTCCGCATAGGTCTCGAAGTTCTCCGGATATCCAATTTTTGGGGTGAATTTGGCGAGCTTGTCATGTGCTTCTGTCTTCGTGTCGTCGCCCATCCAGTCGATCTCATCGAGATTGCTGGCCATGGCCGCTCGCAAATTCTCTACCAGATCGTCCATGGCTGCCTTGTTCTCGCTCGGGAAGAAGCGCTCGGCATAGACTTTGCCGACACCTTCTCCGACGGAGCCTTCGACGGTTGAGACTGCACGCTTCCAGCGCTCGCGCTGTTCTTCGGCACCGCCCAGTTTCTTGCCATAAAATTCGAAGGTCGCCTCATCCAGGCGGCGGGGCAGGACATCGGCGTGATCGATCAGGAAGTGGGCCGCTAGATAAGCCTTCCAGTCCTCAAGTGAGGCGGTTTGCATGATCTCGAACAGGCCGCCTATGCCGCCGCCCGAGACTTTTTCGATCTGTTCCGCGGTGAGCCCGTTTTCTGCGATCTCTTCGGCTGTCGGAGTGACCTGGCGCACGACAAAGGATTCTTCGCTGTTCAGGCCAAGGTCCATGAGCATCGTCGCCACCGGGAAGTCTCCGGCGAGCTGTTCCAACTCTGCGCGGCTCATCTTGTTGTAGGTGAGGTTGCGATTCCGGCCTGTTGCGCGGTCCCAATGGGCGCGAGCAATACGGGTCTCGAGCGCGATCACGCGGTCTGCCGCCGCCTCAGCCTCCTCGTAGCCTGCTTCTGTCAGCAGGCTGGTCAGCATGGCTTTGTAGGCCGCGCGGATTTCAAGGTTTTTCTCTGTATCGTCGAGATAATAGTCACGGTCGCCAATGCCGAGCCCGGCTTGGGTCACATAGAAGATGTACTGGTCGGTCTGCTTGGAATCGACATCGACCCAGCCCGCGATAGGGGAGGCGTAGCCCGTTGCCGCAAACAGCTTGGCGAGGTCTTCCCGGCTATCGATATTCTTGATCTTGCTGAGATAGGGCGTGGCGGGCGCGAGGCCAGCGGTTTCGATACCGCTCGTGTCCATATAGGCGTTGTAGACAGAGGCGACCTTGCCTTCGAGTGTGGCTGGATCAGGTTCGGCTTCGGCAAGCTCCTGAATGATATTGAGTACGCGCTGCTCTGACTTTTCAGCCAGCAGAGTGAAGGCGCCATAGCGTGTGCGATCACTCGGGATAACGAAACTGTCGAGCCATTTGCCATTGGCATAGGCGTAGAAGTTGTCGCCGGGTGCGATGGAGTCATCGCGCAATGTGAGGTCAACACCCCAGTCCCCCCAATAGTCAGCAGCAGACAGCTCCAGGCCTTCTGCGGTGACATATTTGCCTGCTTCGTTCGGCGTGTTCGAGGATGTTGATGTTACTGCCGCAGCCTCTGCTGACTGACCAGTGTCTTCCGTGGATGCCGGCGAACAGGCGGTGAGGAGGGCAATGGTCGCTGCCCCGAGCATGAGGTGTTTCATTTAAGGTCTCTCCAGTAATATGGATAAAGGCCCGACGCCTGATCCGGGCGGGCCTTTACCGTGTTGCGTACATTTTATTCGGCGGGAGCCATTGGACCAAGTCCGCCATCTTTGCTCGTGCCAATCAATTCATCCTCGTCGATGGTCACTTCTCCGCTATAGGTCTCACCGATCTGGCGGAAAGGCTTGCCGCCCCAGGTCCAGCGGAAGATCCGGCCAATCTCGACACCGACTGCGTAAAGGGCAGGGACCATCAACAATGAGACAAAAAGCGCGAATGCAACAGCTGCGCCCAATGACACAACCATCGGTTTGAGGAATTGTGCCTGAACGGATTTTTCTGCAATCAGTGGCAGGATGCCGACAAAGGTGGTGACGGAAGTCAACAGGATGGGCCGGAAGCGGGATACGCCCCCATCGACCAGCGCCTGAACGGCACCTGCGCCTTCATCCCGCCGTCGATTCACATAATCGATCAGGACGAGATTGTCGTTGATCACGACCCCTGCGGCTGCAGCAATGCCGAAGAACGAGAACATGGCCATCGGTGTATCAAATATCCAGAGCCCGAAGACTGCTCCGCAATAAGCAAAGGGCAGGGCCATCATCAGCAGCAGTGGCTGAGCGTAGGACCGGAAAGCCACTGCCAACAAGATGTACATCGCGCCGATGGCAATCAGGATCAATCGACCAACTTCTTCCATGAACTTCTGTTCTTCTTCGATGCCGCCCGCCACGCCGCGCTCGACATCCGGGAAGGTCTTCTCGAAGTCTGGCCAGAAATTTTCGTCCATTGAGGCCATGATCTGGTTTCGCCCACCGTCGCCCAGCACTTCAGAATACACTGAGACTGACCGGGTGCGATTGCGACGAACGATGCGGTTGATCCCTGGTGCGTAATCGAAGTTTGCGACCTGGGTAACCGGAATTTCGCGACCATCGGAAGTGCGAACACGAAGAGAATTCAGGCTGTCCAGATTTTCCCGGGCCGATTCCGGCAAGCGGACCATGACGCGGACATCCTCGCCATCTCTCGGCAGGCGTTGGGCTTCTTCACCATAATATGCCTGCCGGACCTGGTCGGTGACGCTGGCCAGCGTGATGCCGAGCGTTTCCGCGCCCGGTTTCAGCGAGATACGAATCTCTTCAGCGGCTGAGGAGAGGTTGTCTCCAATATCGTAGGCGTTGGCATAAGTTGCCAGGTGCTCTTTAACTGCGGCAGCCGCTTCACGCAGACGGTCTAGGTCTTGATGGTTGAGGGCAAAGCGCACGCCGCTCTGTTCATCATTGAAGGTAAAATCGAAATTGATTTCTTCAGCATCCTGAATATCACCGACATTCAGGCGTAATTGTTCGGCTATATCCTTGGACCGCAATCCGACAGGCCGGTCTTCGGGTGGCAAGACCCCAATCCAGGCATTGACGCGCGTCCCGGACGCAACGACAGCGGCATCCTTGATCAGGCCACCCTCTATGTTCGGATATTGTTTGATCGATTCCGCCATCGTAACGTCGATACCGGCTTGCAGCTGGTCGCGGATCTGTTCGAGGCGGGTGTATGGCGTACCGTCTGGCATATCGATTTCGACCCGAACAAGGTCTGCTTCGATTTCCGGCATGAATTTGAAGGGTACGATGCCCATACCTGTGATCCGTGTCGCCAGGAAAAACAGGCAGAAGAAGAACATGACGGTTGCATAGCGGTAGCGGATCGCCAGTTCGAGGAAGGGTTTGTAGAGGTTGTTGGCAAACCAGAGCAGGCTGTCTGCAATCGAGTGCTGCAGCTTCAGCAATTTGCCAGACGGGCCGTCGAAGGACTGGCGCTTCATATGTGACAGATGGCTCGGCAGGATCAGCATGCACTCGATGATCGAGAAGATCAGGGCCGCGACCACGACGAATGTGATTTGCTGGGTAAACATCCGGGTCGGGCCGCTAATGAATGCCCACGGCAGGAAGGCGATGATCGTGGTCAGAACGCCGAACACGACCGGTTTGAGCACGAGTTGCGTGCCGACAATGGCAGCGTCCAGGCCTTCGCGCCGTCCGCTTTCGATCTCGCGGTGAATATTCTCGCCGACTATGATGGCGTCATCCACGATCACCCCGATCACCAGCAAGACAGCGAATGTGGAAAGGATGTTCCAGGAAACCCCGAAATAGGGGAGGAGCAAAATCCCGCCCGCAAAAGCGGTGATGATTCCGATCGTGACCCATAGGGCCACAGTTGGACGCAGGAACAGCAGCAGGACCAGCATGACGAGAACGGCCCCGGTCAATGCAGATTGCTGGATCAAATCCATACGGGCATTGAAAGCCACGGAATCGTCAAACAGGATGTCGATCTTCACGGCTTCCGGGAGGATGCCGTTGGAAGGGTCATTGGCGCGGTCCACATATGCCTTGATGTCGTCAGTATATTCGACAATGTGCATCGTGTTCGGCTGGGGAACCTGCACGAAGACGGTTGGCTCGTTATTGTATGTGGCCTTGAACTTGTCTGTTGCGAAGCCGTCATCGATCGTGGCGACGTCGGCCACGCGGATAGTGCCCTGTTCGGTCGATTGGCGGATGATGATGTTACCAAATTGATCCGCTGTGTCGGCCAATTGCCGGGCCGTGATGGCAACGTCGCCGGTTGAAGATTCAATTCGGCCGCCTGACGAGTTCAGCGAGGATTGACGAATAGCACTGGCCACATCACTGAAGCTCAGCCCGTATCGGCGCAATTGTTCTTCCGATACTTCGATGTTGACTTGTTCGTCGATAACGCCGCCCAGCTGCGCCAGCTCACCCCCGTTAATGTTGGCAATGTCATCACGAACCCGGTCGCCGACGCGTCGCAGCGTGCGTGCGTCCACATTGCCGTGGACGGACAGGCCAATATAGTTGTTGCGCTGTTCCCAACGTGTCACCTGCGGCTGGAACGCCGCTTGGGGCATATTGTTGATCTGATCGACGCGAATTTTCACGTCATCCAGAAACTTGTCCATGTCGATATCGTCGCGCCCCTTGATGTTGACGACACCGAAGCCTTCATTCGCGATCGAGGTGATCCGGTCGAGGCCGTCAATGTCCGCGACAGCCTCTTCAATACGTGTAACGATCTGGTCTTCGACATCCTGTGGCGAAGCGCCATTCCAGGTAACCGATACCGAGGCACCCGTGATGTTCACCACGGGGAACATTTCCTGTTCCATCTTGGTGTAGCCGAAAACTCCGCCCGTGAAGGCGACGATCATCAGAAGGTTTGCGGCGACGGCGTTACGGGCGAACCAGGCGACAATCCCCCTCATTGGGCTGCTCCTTCACCTGTGGTTGACGCAATTGCTGCTGGCTCGCCGGAGCTGGAGGATTCCTCGGTCCGCTCGGGCTCGTAAATCGTGATTGTACCATCTTCCATACGTTGCATGACGGTGATGCTCATACCTTCGAACGGGGCCTGGATGGGGCTGGTGATAGCCAGTTCACCGGGCTCGACACCTGACGCAAGATAGGCTCCATCAGGATCGGAGTAGATCAGCTTCACCTGGCGGATCGCCAGCTTGCCTTCGTCTGGCAGGCCGACAAACAGGCGATCATCTCCGCGTAGAGCGCCGCGTGGTGCAATCAGCACGTTTTCGAGTGTTTCCCCCTGAATGATGGCGGTCACGAAAAGGCCGGGTGCCATGGGTGCGTCGCCATCGGCGCCAGCGCCATACGGATCCTGAAGTTCGGCTATGACATTGATCTGGCGGGTTTGCGAATTCACAGCGGCTGCCGTCCGGACGACCTGTCCGTGCCACTCGCGCTCTACGCCGCCAACCGTGGCGCGGAAGGTCACATCCGGACCGGGCTGGGCCTTGCTGGAACTGAAGGCAAGGGGCAGGCCCAGACGCCCCATTTCGGCGTCCTTGAGCGGCAGGGCGACTTCAACAACATCATTGGCGAAGATCTGGCCAAGTGACTGGCCGACAGAGACGACTTGACCAATATCAACATTGCGTTCCCGCACGCGGCCGGCAAAAGGTGCGTAGACGGCCGTTCGGTCAAGCGCCAATTGGGCGTCTTTCAATTGGGCTCTGGCAGATTCCAGCGCTGCGCGAGCGCCTGCCAGCTGAGGTTCACGGCGGGCGAGGGGAGAGGCGTCGGAAATACCGAGGTCCTCAATGTCCTGTAGCGCCAGTTCAGCTTCGGCCTCTTCGAGGGCAAGGGCCTGCTGGGCGCTGGCCACGGTAGACTGGGCGCGTACAACTGCCAGTTCATAGTCAGCCGCCTCAACACGGACGAGCAGCTGACCTTTGTTGATGAAACCGCCATCGATGAAGTCAGGGGATACGTAGGAAATCCGGCCGGAAATTTGCGGGGCCACGATGATCTCGCGTCGCGGTCTTACCTCGCCTTGCGACTCCACGACGAGCGTCAGGTCGCCCTGGCGAACGGGCTCTGCAAATACATTCAGGCCGGCGCGGGCTTCCTCGGCTTTTTCAGGTTTGGGTTTGATCGCTGACAGAGCGGCCACGCCGCCGATACCAACCACGGCGAGGATCCCGATCGGAATCAAAACTGAAATGAGGCGTCCCATGACTTATTCTCCTGCCGCTATTCTGCGGCGCTTTCTTGCGGGGCTTGAACGGTGGTCGAGGCAGTCTGTACGGGCAGGCCGCCCCCAAGGGCTAGATGGTAGGAAATCCGGTTCGAAGCACGCGATGCGCGCGCGGAAACCAACTGGCTCTCAGAAGTGAGACGCCGGGTCTGGGCATCGATCAGATTGAACACGGTGATCGTACCACTTGTGTACTGGCGCTCGGCCAGTTCTTCGGCAAGGCGAGCCTCTTCCAAGGCGCGCAATTGCGCATCCTCTTGCAGGGCGAGATACGTGTCGGCTGCGATAGCGTCCTCGACTTCTCCCCACGCCGTCAGCGCAATGCCAGCATAGCTCGCAATCGCTGATTCTGCTTGCGCCACAGCGGCATCACGCTGGGCGTCCAGGCGCCCGCCCGTGAACAGTGGCTGGATCAGGCTTGCCACGAGCCGGGCGGCAATCCGCTCTGGATCGACCATGTCTGCAAATTCGGACTCGCTGGTAGAAATAGAGCCGGTCAAGCGCAGGGCGGGCAGCATGGCGAGGCGCGCTTGTTCCGCGCGCAGGCCGGCAGCAATGATACTCGCTTCGGCGCTCGCCACATCCGGGCGACGCGATAGCAACAGCATTGGATTGCCTTCTACGACCAGCGTTTCCAGCACCGGCAATTCAGCCGTGGCTTCGATTTCGGTTGCCGGATAGCGGCCTAGCAGGATTTCCAGCCGACGTGCGGCCTCACCTGATTGCTGACGGCGTTGAGCAATACTGGCTTCTGCGCCAGCAAGTGCGCTGCGTGCGGTGCGCACATCCAATGCTTGGGCCACTCCGCGCTGGAATCGGCGTTCGGTCAGAATGCGAACCCGGTCGCGTGCTTCATAAGTCAGTACTGCCACGCGCTCCTGCGCCAGTGCAGCGTTCAGATTGATCCAGGCAATGGCAGTTTGAGCGGCAACAGACAACTCGGCGGCGGCAAAGTCGGCTTCGGTTGCGGCAAGGTCTGCTTCTGCGGCGGCAATACCACGTCCGAGCCGGTTCCAAAGATCGGCTTCCCAACTCGCATCAATGCCCAGACCATAAATTCCGTCCGTCGCTCGATCAAGATCACCGCCAACTTCGAAGGAATTGGATGTGACTCCAGCGCTGATGGAGCTGTCAATACTGACGGAACGCTGAGAACGGGCCGTGCGGATTGACGCAGCAGCTGCCCGGACAAGTGCGGCGCGTGATTCAAGCGTAGGGCTATTGGCCAGAGCCTCGCGCACCAGACTTTCCATGACCGGATCGCTGAACTGGCTTAGCCAGTCGCCGGTATTCGCCTGACCAGCAACACCTGATGCCGCCCAATCCACTGGAGCGTCAGGCGCGATGGCAAAAATCTCCTCGCGATTTCCATCAATGCCGGGCAAATTTGCCTGTGATGTTGCGCAGGCCGCAAGAATTGCCGGGGCTAGTAGTAGAATTGATCGTGTCATGCCGTCGGCAACGCTCCTTTTTCCAGACGTCGGATACGCCCGCTCTAGTCGACTGTCAATGATAAATTATCGTTTTTCAATAATTACATTTAGTTGCACAAATGCCGCTTGTGGTTGTGATACGTCGTGAAGGGCTTGGCAGATGTCTGGTTGCGTATTAGCGGCTTCGAGACCTGAAGTCTTTGAGTAGTTAGTTAACAGGAGCATGAATGAGCGAAGGCATGTCAGCCGACGCAAAACAGTCCGCTCGTAGCGCCCTCTCGCGGCGCGCGAGAGACTTCATAACGCTTGTGTGCTGCTTCGGTTTTATCCTTCTTTTGATGTGGATTACAGGTGCAATTGGCCTGATTGAGGCGATTGCTGCCCTGTTGGTGGCCATGTCCGTCGCGACAGCCATCTTCGTGGGAACCGCGACGATCCTTCCCATCAGTCCACGGCTCTCGGTTGAGCCAGCGCTCGTTCAGCCGAATATTCAGGAATCTGCCATTCTTTTGGATGCATTGCCGCTGCCGGCTTTCGAGATTGATGACGAGCAACGCATTGTCACAATGAACGAAGAGGCGGAGTTCATTCTGCGGCTTGATGGGCGTGTAAACCCCCGCGCCAGTACCGTCATCCGGTCGCCGGGGCTGCTTTCTGCAATCGAGAATGCGATCCAGACTGGCACGGTCGAGCCGATGGCTGTGGAGGTCGAGAGCGGGCCGGACGAGACGTGGCGGGCGCATGTATCGCGACCCGGCCGGGCAAGACGTACGCTCGTCGTTCTGGAAGACCTCACCCCTGTTCGCCGCGCCGCGCGGGCGCGATCAGACTTTCTGGCTAATGCGAGCCATGAATTGCGCACGCCGCTGACTGCGCTGTCGGGCTTTATCGAGACGATGCGGGGCCCTGCCAAGGATGACAAGGATTCCTGGGACCGATTTCTGGCCATCATGGCCGGTGAGACCGAGCGCATGTCGCGATTGATCGCGGATTTGCTGTCCCTGTCGCGGATCGAGTCTTCTGAACATGTATCGCCGCGCGAACGCGAGGAATTTCGGGACATTGTCTCCGATGCCACACATGCTTTCAGCGCCATCGCGGCGGAGAAGGGGGTACGGCTGGTGGTTCAGTCGGATGATGGGCCCATGCCGGTGATCGCCCACCGCGACGAGATGATTCAGGTCGCGGAGAATCTCGTTTCAAACGCCCTGAAGTATTCAAAGGAAGGCGGACAGGTAATCCTGAGCTTTGGTATAGCCTCCGGTATGGCCGAAGCACGCTTGAAAGCGGGGCAGACCTGGGCCAGCAGCGAGCGCATGACCTTGTTGCCCGCGTCAAGCCGGCCAGGCACGCAGGAGCGCGCCATCTGGATGCGCGTAGAAGATCAGGGACCGGGGATCGAGCGTGAACACTTGCCGCGTTTGGGCGAACGCTTTTACCGCGCCGATCAGAGCCGGGGGGGCAAGATCACCGGCACAGGACTCGGCTTGGCCATTGTGAAGCATATCATGGCCCATCATCGCGGCGGATTCTCGGTAGAGACGCGCATTGGCGAGGGGACGGCTTTCGGAGTCTGGTTGCCTGCTGCCCGCGAGGAGGGTTTGTCCGACTAGTCGCGTGCGCGGCGCGCTGCATCAAACCAGTCGGTCACCATATTGCCTGGCAAGGCGTGCAGATCATGCAACCAGTTTGGCAGATTCTGCAGGGCACCTGCAGTGTCTTCCCAGCGACGCAAATTTACGTCAGCGGCAATCTGAAACGCATCGCGCAATTTGTCTTCGGTCATCGGAGTCGCCATGCCTTTGGGCGCCATGACCGACATGCTTTTCTGAGTGGCAATCAGGGTTTCGAGCGTCGCAGCTGTCATGGACAGGCCCGCGCGCCACGGAGTTAGCCAGAGTTCGAGCATTGCATTACCTCACATTCTTACAACAGACATAGGGCTTAATGCTGCGCTGCACAACAAATCCCGTGCCATTGCGTAATTCATGCCCTGTTTCCGCCACAGCGGAATGCGACTAGGATTCCTGCAATGCCTGCCGATACGCTCCCGCCGAATTTCGTGCCATCCCCCGCCCGGGGCAGGGTGTTGGTATTCGATTCCGGCATGGGCGGTCTGACCGTTGTGGAAGAAATACGCGCCTTGGGACCGGCGCTAGGTATCCATTACTCTGCTGACTCTGCCTTTTTCCCCTATGGTGAGAAGTCCGATGAAGCCTTGCAGGCGCGTTTGCCGGCCGTTGCCAAGGCGCTGTGCGATAAAGTCAAGCCGGATGTCTTTGTGATTGCCTGCAACACAGCGTCGACTCTGGCTCTGCAGGACGTGCGGGCTGCTCTGGATATTCCGGTTGTTGGAACAGTACCGGCTATCAAGCCAGCGGCTCAATTGACCCAGACCGGCACTATCGGTTTGCTGGCAACCCCCGGAACGGTGCGGCGCGCCTATACGGCTGAACTCATTTCCAATTTTGCGCGAGATGTGGACGTTGTGATGCATGGCAGTATCGAACTGGTGAAACTCGCAGAGGCGCATGCGCGCGGCGAGGATCTGCCGATCAATGCCTTCGAGGCAGCCCAGAAGCCTCTGTTCGACGCTCCGGGTGGGGACCGGATCGATACGGTCGTATTGGCGTGCACGCATTTCCCGCTCGTGCGGGCGCAATTGGTGGCCAGTGCCCCGCGGACTGTCAGCTATATCGACTCAGGAGCGGCGATTGCGCGCCAGACCATCCGTGTGCTTCCGCCAGAGACTGAAGCGCAGGGAATTGGGGGCCATGCGTGGCTGACCTCGTTGCCTGAAGACGTGCCAGATCTGGCGCTTGTCCTCAGGCGGTACGGGTTTCCTAACGTTCAGCGTGTGCCGGACGCGCCGATCGAGATCACTTCTGCGCCGACCGCATTGTAGAGACTCGGCCAAGGCGCATCGTGAACGCGGGCGACCAGAGTTTCCCCGAAGCCATTGAAGCGACTGGACATGGCCCGGCCGTAGGCGCCCAGGTTTCCGAATTCCAGATAGTCACCTTCTTCGAGGCCGGCAGGCAGCCAAACTTTGGCAGGGAACTTGTCGGTAGAATCGCAAGTCGGGCCGTACACAGTGTACTCAACAAGTCGGCCAAGCGTGCGTCCATTGCTTGGCAGGGCCCGCATCGGGAACGACCAGCGCTCGTGAACTGCATCATAGAGGGCGCCATAAGAACCGTCATTGATGTAGATTGCGTCATCCTTCACCAACTCAATACGAGCAAGCAGGCTTTCCGACTCGGCAACCAGCGCGCGGCCGGGCTCACACCACAACTCGGCGTTTTCAAGAACGAACATGTTCTCGAAGGCCTGCTCAACCATCGCCGCATAGTCTTCCAGAGATGGCGGAGGATTGTCCGCATAGATCGAAGGGAAGCCACCGCCGACATCCACGATATCAACCGTGACCGAAGCCGCGATGATGATGCGGGACACATCGGCCATAGCCGTCCACCAGGCGGTAGGCTTCATCGCCTGGCTGCCGACATGGAAGGATACGCCCAGTTCGTCCGCATAATGGCGGGCTTCACGCAGGATCTCGGTCGCGTCTTCTGCGCTGGCACCGAATTTACCTGCCAGCGGCAGAGCAGCACCGTCACAGGATACAGCGATCCGTACAATGATCGTAAGGTCCTTGGCGTAGCCGGTTTCCTCGAGGATCTTGTGCAGTTCCTGCATCGTGTCGGTGACAAAAATTCGTACACCAAACTCGTGATAAGCGCGCTGGATGGCGCGGCGGTTCTTCACAGGGTGCAGGAAGGCCATGCGGGCGCCCGGGAATTTGCGATGGATCAGTTCGATCTCTGGCAGCGATGCCGTATCGAAACTGCGTACGCCAGCTTCCCAGAGGGCTTCGAGCACATGCTCGCCCGGGTTCGCCTTCACGGCATAGAATGGCTCGCCAGGGAACTTTTCCTTGAACCATTTTGCGGCTGCAGTGACCCGCTCAGGGCGGAAACACCATACCGGCAGATCAGGCTGCGCATCGGCAACAATATTATAGGGGGTAGCATAGGAGTGCATGACACCTAACCTCCAAAGGGCTTTTAACCAGCTTTGGGCGTTAGTACAGGGGGCCCCCAGTTTAAGGGTTGGCCCAGATGTCCGCCACATCGATTTCGAGGGGCGATGTAGGGGACTCTTTTCGGGCATGCAAGCAAAAATTTCGGGCAACCTGATATTTTTGTCACCCACACATCACATTGAACGGGTAGGGACCTTGCTTTATGGGCATCAGGCCGGGTGCCAACGCCCCTCAGCCAGATGTCGTTCGCCGGAGCCATGATCGCATGACAGCCAGAATTGGCAGTATTCTTTTCCCCCTCGTTCTTTTGTTCTCGGCTGCGTGCGGCCGGACTGACCTGTCTGATCTGGACACGGGGGACACCATCCCGCCGCCACCTGTCAGCGCAGACGGCACACACAAAATTCGCATAGTCGGTTCCTCCACGGTCGCGCCGTTTGCAACAACCGTTGCCGAGCGTTTCGGGGCGACCACGCGTTATCCGACCCCCATAGTGGAAACCACAGGGACGGGCGGGGGGTTCAAGACATTCTGCCAGAAAATCGGACCGGATCGTCCGTCGATCTCGGACGCCTCACGCATGATCACTGAAAGCGAACAGGCGCTGTGCGCCGAAAATGGCATAACCGAAATAACGGCCTTGTCGGTCGGGTTCGATGGGATTGTGCTGGCCAATGCTCGCCAGGCTCCGACTCTCGACCTGACGAAGGAGGAAGTGTTCCTCGCGCTTGCGGCTCACATTCCAGATGGGCAGGGCGGTTTCCGCCCCAATCCCTACAAGAACTGGTCCGAGATCAGTCCGGACTTGCCTGACGAGCCAATCATGGTGCTTGGACCGCCGCCTACATCTGGCACGCGGGATGCCTTCACCGAGCTCGGCATGGAGCAAGGCGCGCTTGCCTTGCCGGAATTGGTGGCGTTAAAGCAGGCTGACCCGGCAGCCTTCCGGCTGCGCACGCATACGATTCGTACCGATGGTGCGTGGATCGACCTTGGTGAAAATGATACGGCGATCATCCAGTCGCTGATCAAGACACCAACGGCTGTGGGCGTGCTAGGCTATTCTTTCCTCGAGCAGAATGGAGATCGCGTGAAGGCGGCGCATCTGGATGGCGTACCGGTGACCTTCGAGGCCATCGCGTCAGGCGAGTATGGCTTGTCGCGCAGCATGTACATCTATGTGAAGAACCAGAATATCCCGCTCGTACCGGGCCTGACCGAATTCGTTCAGGAATTTGTATCAGACCGCGCCATGGGGCCGGATGGCTATCTGCTCGAAAAGGGCCTGATCCCGTTACCGGATGAATTACGCATTGCCGAGCAGGAGGTGGCCCGACAGCTCGAGACAAGGGGTGCCCGCGAATAGCTATAGGCTGGGCAAGGTTGGCTTCTTCCGGCGGCGCAGCCTGATCTTTTGCCAGAACCTCTTGCGGGCGGGGGCTGGCAGCGGCTGCAAATTCTCGATGAAGGCTTCGGCGCAGGCGCGCCAGCTATAGGTCTCAGCATAGGCGCGGCACGTGGCGCGGCTGAGCGAGAGACAGGCGACAGCGCCTTCGGCAAGATTGCCGCCAGCAGGTGTAATCGTCCCCGCATCGGAGCCCGGGATAACATCGCGCGGACCGGTTGCATCATAAGCCGCAACCGGTGTGCCGGACGCCATGGCTTCCAGAACAACAAGTCCGAATGTGTCCGTCATGCTCGGGAAGACAAAGACATCTGCGCCAGCATAGCAGGTCGCGAGTTCTTCATTGAACTTTGCGCCCAGGAAGACGACGTCTTTATAGCGCTTCTGCAATTCCTCGCGCTGCGGGCCATCGCCAATGATCACTTTCGTGCCCGGCAAGTCCAGTTCGGCAAAGGCTTCGATGTTTTTTTCCACGGCGACGCGGCCGACATTCAGGAAAATCGGGCGTGGCAGGCCCTCAAACGGGTCGCCCGGCTGACCTTCCTCGATGCGGCGCTCCGGGGTGAACATGTTGGTGTCCACACCCCGGCTCCAGGCGACGAGATTGATGAAGCGCTGGGCCTCCAGCTCCTTCACCATGGAGGGGGTCGGTACCATGACCTTGCCGGAATATTTGTGGAACCAGCGCACAAAGGAGTATCCAGCCCGGGTGGGGACCGGTAGTCGCGCTGAAACATATTCCGGAAATCGTGTATGATAGGCGGTCGAAAAGGGGTGTTTCACCATGAGGCACATGGCGCGCCCGGCCATGCCGAGGGTGCCTTCGGTAGCGATATGGATAGCGTCAGGCTCGAATTCGTGGAACCGATCTTCAATCCTGCGCCGGGCGAACAGGGCCAGCTTGATTTCCGGATAGGTCGGCAGTGGCATGGTTCGAAACCCCTGGCCGGGATGAACAATCTCCCAGACATGGCCCATAGCCTCGGTTTCTTCGATCACGCGCTTCATTGTGCGCACGACGCCATTAACCTGAGGATCCCAGGCGTCCGTAACGAGCATGATGCGCATGAGCGCTCCTTCAACAGCCTCAGCCAGTCCCGCGCCAATGTGGCCGTGTTGGTGCACTGCGTAAAGAGGCCGGGATGCGTTGAACTTCTCTCGCATCGGGTCATGTGAAAAGATATAGATAATTCGGAATTGGTGCAGATCGGGGCAGGACTAACCCGTTTTCACCACATTCAGGCTGATAATTGCTCCTACGCCTACAGGCTCACACTTACCGGACCAGTACCCATATGGCTGACACGCTCGCGCTTGAAAAAATTGACTGGCATGCACTCGACCAGATTAAGTTTGCGGATGAGGAGGCCTTGCTGGAGGATCTGCTCAAACAGACACCACTATCCGATGACTTGCGCCAGGCAACCATGCGTCGAGCGCTGGAACTGGTCGAGACCGCCCGTGCGCGTGGCCGCGATAAGGGCATGATGGAAAGCTTCCTTGAGGAGTTTGGTCTGTCGAATGCAGAAGGTCTGGCCTTGATGTGTCTGGCCGAGGCGCTGCTGAGGGTGCCCGACGCCGAAACGCGCGATGAGTTGATTGCAGAGAAAATCCGCTCCGGCGACTGGAGCGCGCACCAAGGACAGTCCGAATCCTGGCTGGTAAATGCCTCCACCTGGGGGTTGATGCTGACCGGGCAAGTAATTGGTGTGCCTGCAAGCCTGAAGAAAGGACCCGCGAAGTTTATTCAGGGCCTGATCCGCGAAAGCGGTGAACCGGTCATCCGCGCTGCCATGATGCAGGCCATGCGCATCATGGGTGAACAGTTTGTTCTCGGACGGACCGTGAAGGATGCCCAGAAGCGCGGACGCAGAATGGTCAAGGCAGGGGATGCAGCGCATTTCAGCTTCGACATGCTCGGGGAAGGGGCCCGCACCGCCGAAGATGCCGCGCGTTACCTGAAAGCTTACCAGCACGCGATTGATGGCGTTGCCGCCGAAAAGGATAAATCCACCGCGCCGGAACAAGGTAATGGCGTGTCGGTGAAGATGTCCGCGCTTCACCCGCGCTACGAAGCGGTAAACCGAGCGCGGATCATGGATGAAATGTATCCGTCCGTGCTGGAGCTATGTGAACGCGCAGCGAAAGCCAATATCAACCTCTGTCTTGATGCGGAGGAAGCTGACCGGCTGGTGCTCAGCTTGCAGATTCTTGATCGGCTCGCGCGGGAACCTTCGCTGAGGAACTGGAACGGGCTGGGGCTGGCTGTTCAGGCTTACCAGAAGCGCGCAGGTGATGTGATCGACCGGCTGAAAGATCTCGCCGAGCAGACAGGCCATCGTTTCATGGTGCGGCTCGTGAAGGGCGCATACTGGGACAGCGAAATCAAGCATGCCCACGTCGAGGGCTATCCGAACTTCCCGGTCTTCACCACAAAGGCCGGGACCGACTTCAACTATCTGGCCTGCGCGCGCAAGATGCTGGAAGCCAAGGATGCCATCTACCCGCAATTTGCCACGCACAATGCGCACTCGGTTGCCGCGATCGAGATGCTCGCTGATGAGATTGGGAACTCGACATTCGAGTTCCAGCGCTTGCATGGTATGGGAGAGGCGCTCTATGGGGCTGCCGGTCTAGGCCGCCGCGTACGGGTCTATGCACCTGTCGGTGCGCACAAAGACTTGCTTCCATATCTGGTGCGACGCCTGCTGGAAAATGGCGCGAATACAAGCTTTGTACACTCCTTCCTTGATCCGGACGTGCCGCCTGAACAGGTTGTGGCGGATCCCATCGTCAAGGTGGAGGTCGGTCCCCGACGTCACCCGCGCATCCCGACGCCGCCACGGCTGTATGGCGCTGAACGTCGCAACTCCACCGGTCTCGACCTCAGCCAGCGCAGTGTGCGCGATGAGATGGCCGCCGCGATCAAGAGTTTCCGGGACAGCCCTTCGATTGCGGCTGGACCTATCGTGTCTGGCAAAGCGGTCACAGGTGGTGGAGAGATGATCCGCGTGCCGTTCGATACCGAGACCGTTCTTGGCAGCTGCCGGGAAGCGCAGGATGACGATATCGACCGGGCACTGACGGCGGCGACCCGGTTTCAGCCCGGCTGGGATGAGCTCGGCGGCGCGGAGCGAGCGAAACATCTGCGTGCCATGGGCGACGCGCTTGAGGAAAATGCCGAACGGCTGATCGCGCTGATGGCTCGCGAAGCCGGCAAGACGTTGGCGGATGGTATTGCGGAAGTCCGGGAAGCAGTCGATTTTTGTCGCTACTACGCCATGCAGGCGGAAGCGGAATTCACGACACTGCAGAAATTACCCGGGCCGACTGGCGAAACCAATCACATCTCCCTGCACGGCCGCGGTGTATTTTGTTGCATCAGTCCATGGAACTTCCCGCTGGCTATTTTCACGGGTCAAGTTTCCGCGGCATTGGCTGCGGGTAACACGGTGGTGGCAAAGCCGGCAGAACAGACGCCCCTGATTGCGTTCGAGGCGGTGAAACTGTTCCAGAAGGTCGGGTTGCCAGGTGACGCCTTGCATCTATTGCCGGGCGGGGGAGAATCGGTTGGCGCCAAGCTGATCGGCGACCTTCGTGTATCCGGCGTATGCTTCACCGGCGGGACGACGACAGCCCGGATCATCAACAAGACACTGGCGGACCGCGACGGTCCGATTACACCGCTGATCGCCGAAACAGGCGGTTTGAACAGCATGTTCGTCGATACAACGGCGCTGAGAGAGCAAGTCATAGATGATGTTATTGACTCCGCCTTTGGGTCAGCGGGCCAGCGTTGTTCCGCGCTTCGGATCGTGTTCCTGCCGAACGAGACTGCAGACCATCTGATCGAAGGCTTGATCGGTGCGATGGACGAGCTCAACATCGGTGACCCCGGTCAGCCAAACACCGATTTGGGTCCCGTGATCGATGCAGAGTCCCGCGCTTCCCTTCAGGCCTATGTCCAGATGATGAAGGACGAGGCTACGGTGTTGCACCAATTGTCGCCCGGCCGGATCGGCGAAACGGGCTATGGGTTTGGTCCCGCGCTGATTGAGCTGAGTTCCATCGACCAGATAACTGAGGAGAAGTTCGGCCCGATCCTTCATGTACTGCGGTACGATCCGGATGACATTGCTGAAGTTGGCGCAATGATGAGAGGCAAGGGATACGGACTGACACTGGGCGTTCATTCGCGGCTCGAAAGCTTTCAGCAGGAGGTGCGCGACGCCTATCCTGTTGGCAATACGTACGTGAACCGGTCAATGACGGGGGCTGTTGTGGGTGTACAGCCCTTTGGGGGAGATGGCTTGTCTGGCACCGGCCCGAAGGCCGGTGGCCCGCACTACTTGCATCGTTTCGCAACTGAGCGCACCCTGACGGTGAACATTACGGCACAGGGCGGGGACGCTGAGTTGCTCAGCCTATAACGGAGTTTTGCATGAAGAGACTTGCCTTGATTGCGTTGACGGGGGCGCTTTTGCTGGCGGCTGGGTGTCAGAAACAGGTTCGGGACTTGTCGGACGTGAGTGAAACGTCAGGTGAGGTTGACGAGGCAGGTGAAGAAGACACCGCGATTGATGTTGCGACCATTGCTTCGGTAGACGAACTTCCCCGCGAGATCATCGTCGATGATGAGTTTCTCAAGGCTGAGGTCACAATTGATGAGGCCGTGTTCTCCAAGGCGCCAGCCATTGGCATGGATCTGGTAGAGAATGCACAAATCCGGATCGTGGCGATGTCGGAAGACGCCCAAGCCTACAAAGCGGCAGACCCGGATTACTTCCGAGCCTATGGCCTACGGATCAATTGGGATATCGTAGCTGAGAGTGGAAATGTTGTGAGCCTCGAAGGCTTCCATTATACGTTCACTGGCGGCGCACATGGAAATTACTTCACCGCTGGACGGCTCTATAACGGAGCGACTGGCGAACCGATGCGGCTCAGCAGTTTTCTTCGTGAACCGCAGGCTGCCATTCAGACGCACATGAATGAAGTATGGACGGAAATAGCCCGGCAAAAAGTCAAGAAGAGCGGAAATGTATCAGACCTTGAGCGCTTCAGGAGTGAGGCGATGGAGCTGGTTAGCGCTGACATGGTTCTCGCGGGGGAAGTGAACTTCGTGCCATCGACTCTGCCCGGCAGGTTCGGCGGGTATGCAGT
>NZ_DFME01000094.1:0-9504 GCF_002375605.1 Hyphomonas sp. UBA3601
TTCGACTTCGCTCAGGATGAGCTTTTCTCGGGTGGCGGGTTTCCGGACTCATTCCGCCTCACTTGCTGACTCATCCTGAGCGAAGTCGAAGGATGAAGCCACCGGGAGCAGAAGCCCGGCGCTTGCGCTTCGGGCCTTCTCGGGGACATCGCATTGCGATGTCTGACCCCTCGAAGCCTGAGCGAAGTCGAAGGATGACCGATCAGGAAACCAGGGAACCTACTTGCCCTCAAAGAAGGAATAGACCGCATCTTCCGGATGGCTCGCGCCAATCGGCGTGCGCGGGCCAAAGCGCTCGGCCTCTGTGCCCGGCGGCAGCGGCATTTCCTCGGTCCAGTCGAACACGACGAGCCGGTTGAGCACGCGCCACTCGCCATCGCGCTTCACGAACCAGTCGAGATAGCGCCCTTTCATGTCCCATTGCTGCATCTGGCGGTCGGCGCCCGGCTGGCGCTGGAAGGCAGAGAAATAGCTCTCCACCGCCGCGCCGCCCTCGCGGAATTCGATCAGGATGTTGTGGATCTGGTGAATGCCCCGCTCGATATAGGGAAGCGTCTTCATCGCCCAGTCGACAAAGCCCGACGCGCTGCCCTGGTAAGGCCCGTGATGATCGGTGCCATCCGGCCAATAGGCCGAACGCAGCATTTCCTCATCCGCCCGGTCGATGCCGCGCGCATAGCGAAACAGGCAATCCCGGATCGCTTCGCGCGCCCACAATTCCTCGACTTTCTGTTCCAGCGTCAATTCGGCCATGGCGGCGCTCCCTGTTTGATTGCCTGCTAGGTACAGGGCCTTTCCGGAATGTAAAACAGGTCAGAGCGGCCTGAAATGGGGCGGTGCCAAATATGCACTGGGCGGGCAAGTGGGTCACCACGCCTTCGCCAGCGTGCATTTGGGCGAAACGTGCTTCACCGGACAAGTCCTTGTTACAGCTGTGAAATTTGAAGATTTCGCCCGGATGAACGGGCAGGTCTCCGTGCAAGTGAAAGTGACTGTAATTCGCATAAGGAGCAGTTCGCCGCCGACTTTTCCGGGCCGTCTTGTCCGCCCCGCCTGCTTGCGTCAGGACAAGGCAAAAATGACGGAGGTCTCCCATGCTGAAACTGAACCTGCTGGCTGCGAGCGCTTGTGTCTTCGTGACCGAAAGCCTCGCAGAAACACGGGTCATCGGCGAGGCGGCCATTTCCAGCGGGCTCCATGATCGCGGCGAACAGATCGGCCCGCTGACACTGGAAACAGAACTCCTGCTGGAGACAACCGGCGCGCATGGCACGCTTTATGGCGGGCTCTATCGCCTGACTCCCATCGGCGCAGACCAGGCGGCCTTCGCGGACGAGACCGACTATGTCATCGGCTACCAGTTCGACATCCAGGGCGGCAGCATGGACCTGACGGCAAGCTGGCTGACCTATCCGGGAACAGAGGATGAAGAAAGCCTGGAGCTTGCCGCAAGCTTTACGTCCGACTTGCCCTGCAGCCCGGCGCTCGCCGTGTTTCACGATGCCACGCTGGGCGATTTCGGCGCCGAAGTCTCCGCCGGCCCCTCCTGGAAATCTGGTGCATGGGATGCCTACGTCCTTGCCCGCGCAGGCTTTGTCGATGCCGGGGACGAGTCCGGCGATCGATCCCATGCAGGCCTCGAACTGGGCGCGGCAAGGCCACTTGGCCAGCAGGCCGAAATCGGCCTCTACGCGCGCTACGACATATCCGACGCGGACAGTTTTGCCCGCGAGATAAATCAGGGCGTGGTGACCGAGTTTGCCAGTTCCGGCCTCGCCGTCGGTGCCGTGATCGGCGTGGTGATCCCCTAGATCACCGCCCTTCACGGCGCCAGGCGAGCAGCAGCAGGCCAATCAGCAGCGCCGCCGCAATCACCCCCGGCAGCAGAGGCTGGCTGCTAGACGACCGCACGGCATAAGCGCCGCGCTCGCGCAGGCCGAGCCAGTTGCCGCCCGCCGAATTTCCCCGCGCGCTGGTGCGCCGAATGTCCGGCAAATTCGTGCCGCTGGCATTCAGGCGGAAGACGCCGCCACTGGTCGCGTCGGCCAAAGGCTGCAAAACTTCGGTCGTGGACTGAAGGTCTGCATATTCCTTCGGATTGGCCGGCCCATTCAGGGCGACCGCTTCCAGCCCGCCCGCTTCGGCGCGGTAGAGGCCGAGCTGGTCAATCGGCGCCTCAGCCACGAACCGGCCCGGCCCGCCCTGGCGCCATTGCGGCTCGAGGAAGCTGCCTTCCGGCGTCTCGACCACCAGCGGCGGTGCGCTATCCAGCAGCGTACGCAGTTCCACGCGCGCTGTATCGCCTTCGGCCACAAGATTCAGCTTGCGCTCTTCCAGTTCCGGCTCCTTCATCATCCAGTGGACAACGCGGCGCATCAATTCGGCAAACGGTCCGCCCCCATCATGCCCACGCGCCCATAGCCAGATCTGATCGGTCATCAACATGCCGACGCGGCCATCGCCCACGCGGTCCACGATCAGCAAGGGTTTGCCGCGCGGCCCGCTCATCAGCACATCTCCGGCTTGGGCTTCGGCATCGATATAGCGCATCCAGCCGCCCCATTCGCGGCTGGCCAGCGGCATGGTCACGGCGTGGCGCTGGCCCGGCTCGGTCAGCTCCGGCGTGTACTCCCCGGTATAGATATCGCCCGTAGGGGAGGCAGGCAGCACTGAAGCCAGCGGCGAGCGCGCAAGGCTGCCCGGCCCGGCAAACGGCTCGCCCGCTGCAATGAACAGCGCGCCGCCTTCGGTCACATAGCGGGACATATTGGCGAGGTAAGACTGGGTGATCACACCCCGGCGCTCATACTGATCAAAGATGATCAGGTCGAATTCTTCCAGTTTCTCCTCGAACAATTCCTCGGTCGGGAAGGCGATCAGGGCAAGCTCTTCGGTCGGCGTATAGTCCAGCTTGTAGGGCGGGCGCAGGATGGTGAAGTGGACAAGGTCCACCGAAGGATCGGATTTGAGCAGGTCGCGCCAAACCCGGCCCGCCTGGTTCGGCTTGCCGGTGACGAGCAGCACGCGCAGCCGGTCGCGCACTCCAGAAAGGGTCGCCGCCGTGCGATTGTTGGCCAGTGTCAGTTCCTCGCGTCCCTCTGGCGTCTCGACCACGATGACATTTTCGCCGCGTCGTTCAATCTCGATCGGTACACTCGTATTCTCGCCGGGCGTCACATTCATCCGGCGCGGGGTGCCGCCATTGACAGACAGTTCAATCTCCACCTGCCGACCGTCTGGCAGGTCGGGATCATCCACCCGCACGACTAATTCAGCCATTTCGCCCACGATGCCAAAGTCCGGGGCATCGACAATCGACACGCGCCGATCACCCCGGTTGGGGTCGCCTACGATCAGCCCATGCAAAGGGCCGATATGGCGTTCGTCAGAGTCCGGTTCCGGCAAATCATGAACCTGTCCGTCAGTGATCAGGATGGCGCCTGCAATCCGGTCGCGGGGGACATCAGCCATCAGGCCTTCCAGCGCGCCATAGAGATTGGTGCCATCCGCACCCGGATCGCTCTCCAGGATGCGCACTTCCAGGGATGGGTCGGCTTCCAGTTCAGCATTCAGCGCGGCGAAAGCCGCTGAGGCCGCGGCTTCGCGTTCGCCAAACTCCATGCTTTCGGACCGGTCGAGAATGATCGCCGCCACCGAGGGCAGGGGCTCACGCTCTTCCTGTACGAGTGAGGGGTTCGATAATGCCGCAGCCAGCAAAGTCAGCGCCAGCCCTCGCGTTAGCCACGCTTTGCCGCGCAGAAACGCATAAGTGAGCCATGCCAGCGCAGCAAGCGCCACGACTGCCCACAGGATCGGCCAGCCAAGAAAGGGCTCAAAGCCGAGGCGCGTTGCGTCAATCATTGCGGCCCTCCATCGGGAATGCGGGTCGGAAGGCGGACCGGGCTTTCATCCGGTGCTTCATCCGCGTCGCCATTGCCGAGACGTTCCAGCAGGGCCGGGATGTGCACCTGGTCGTCCTTATAGTTTCCAGTCAGCACATACATGACCAAATTCACGCCGAAGCGTCTCGCCATTTCACGCTGTTGCGCTCCGCCGTCCACGGAATAGAGGTCGCGGCCCTGTTCATCCACGGCCCAGGCCGAAGCCCAGTCGGCATCGCCGATAATGAGGCGTGAAACGCCGTCGCCGCGCGGTGCACTGGCATCGCCCGCCTGCTCGATCCAGAGATTGCGCTGCGCATAGCGCCCCGGAAAGTCGTCCAGCAAATAGAAGGTTCGCGTCAGAACATGGTTTTCGCCCACCGTCTGCAAGGGCGGTGCATCAAGCCCTTCCAGCAAGGTCTCCAGGCGAGTCACATCGGTCTGCGTTCCAATCGTTCCGCCTGCGCGCGTATCAATCACCAGCGCCCCACCAGAGCGCAGGTATGTATTGAGGTGGGCAATCGCTGTGTCCGACAGCGGCGGCATGGAGTCGGGTATGTTGAGATAGATCAGCGGGTACAGCTCAAGCGCGTCGGTCTCCAGATCGACACTATGGGGATCAGCCGGTTCGACGGACGTACGCAGGCGCAGGATATTGGACAGACCGAACAGGCCGGCGCGCGTACGCGCATTGAGTGAACGGTCAGGTGTTTCCACATAGGCCAGGCGCATCTCCAGCGCCGCGTCGATCTCCTTCTGGGTCGCGTTTCCGTTGGACGGCAGTCGGATCGTCTGCGGATTATTGTCCACCCGGCGATAGGTGCCGTCCGGCAACAATTCATACTGGAAGGGTTGGGCCGCCGCATCCGGTGTCGGCACCGCGACCAGCGCGCCACCAGCCACCACACATGCCATCGCTGCGCCCTTGCCAAACCGGCGCAGCCGTCCGGCCACGAACAGGGCGATGAAAAGGTCCAGCGCCAGCAATACGGCAGCAAGGGTCAGCAACGGCCCTGCAAGGCGCAACGACCGGGCCTCGGCATCGCCCAGCAGACGAGCCGAAATTGGCCAGTTCGCGATCAGCTCCGGCCGCTTGCCGGCACCCGCATTCAGGGCGCGCGATCCGGCTGGCCCACGATAGAGCCCCGGTGGGTGAGCTTCAGACGGTTCGGTCGTTGCAAAATCGGTGGCCTTCAAGGGCGCGGCATTGGCCCCCGCGGCCGACAGGCGCCCATAGCCGTCCAGGGTCAGGAAAGGGGCGTAAGCCCCCTCCGCATCGCCGACGGATTCGCCACGTCCGGCTGCAATCGACCGGCGCAGCATCTGCGAGAACGTGCCGGAATAGGCAAGGTCGGCCCAGTCCGGCCCGGCGGTTGTGTGGAACAGAATCAGCGTGCCATCGCCGCGCATGTCGGCGGTCACCAGCGGAGAACCATCTGCCAGTCGCGCCCACGTCTTCGATGCGAGTTCCGGCCCCGGCCGCGCGAGCACTTGCTGCTTGATGCGCACGTCACCGGGAATGGGCAAGCCTGCAAAGGGGGAGGTCTCCGGGAACGCCGCCATGGCTTGCGGCTCATCCCAGGCCAGCGCTCCGCCGAGCGCGCGAGAAGACCGGCGCAGCGCAACCGGCAGCAGGTCATCGCCCTGCGCGGCGAGGCGCGGACCGGCAAACCGGATCAGCGCGCCGCCTTCCTCGACCCAGGCATGCAGCAATTCGGCATCCTGCGGCAGGATCTGCCCGATATCACTCAGGATGATTGCATCCGGGGACGCGGCCACAAGGTTCTCGATACTGCCTTCGGATATCGTCGCGAACGGTTCCAGCGCCTTGCGGATATAGTGCATGTCCGACAGCAGCGGCTGGGCCGTGCTGCCCGCATCGACGAGGCCGACACGGCGCGACCGATCTGCCGAATCCCATAGCCAGACCGTACCTGCGCCTTGCTGGCCTGTGACGCTGAACCTGGCAACGCGGGCGAGTGCTGCGGCAGGGATGGTAAACTCGGCGGCCGCTTCGATCTGCCCATCGGCAAATTCCAGGGGCGCAGTCGCCAGGGCTGAACCATCAATCGTCATGGCAGATACATATCCGGTTGCGATGCCGCGCGTGGAAGCGCGGCGGGCGGTCACGCTGACAGAATCTGTTTGCGACCGAATGCCGGAAATCACGATCGGGCCAGTCGGCGCTGCGGCATAGACGGTCAGCGGCGCGAAACTTGACAGCTCCGCGGCAAAGGCCTGGCCGTCCTTGCCCTGCAAGCCGTCGCTTGCCCAGAAGATGCGGTCAGGCTTGAAACCTGAGTCATTCAACCGCCGCAACGCATCGGCGCGGTCCGGAGCCCAGGCCTGCGGCCTCAGCGAGGTCAAGCGCTTGCCCATGTCGGCGCGGGAAACACGCTCGGCCGGGTCGGGATTGAATTGTTGCGGCGCGGTCAGCAGCAGATGGACCGGCGCGTCGCGATTGCCCGTGTCCAGTGTGGCGGTCGCGGCATTGACGAGGTCCGGCCAGCGCGGCGCAGACGGCCAGCCATTGTCGACCACGATCAGCAGACTGCCGGTGCCTTCCACAGTCTCGGTCTGCGCGCCCGGCGCATAGACGGGTTGGGACAGGCCGAGGATCGCGGCGGCAATCGCCAGCGTACGGATCAGCCAGACCCACCAGGGCGTGCGCGCGGGCGTCTCTTCCTGCGGCTCGATCCCGTCGAGCAATTGTAGCGACGGCAATTCCGCATGACGTGGGGCAGGGGGCGTTGCCCGCAGGATCCACCAGATGATTGGCAGCGCGGCCAAAGCGGCAAGCGCCCACGGCGCGCCGAGCAGGAATGGGCCGAGCGAGGTCATGCCTTGGCCCCGAACGTCTCGACCTGCGCCTTCAGCCGGGCGGCGCCTTCAAGGCTGGACGTTCCGACTGTATGCGTCACCAGCCGCCAGCCCATTTGCGTGGCCAGTCTGCGCAATCCGTCCCGCTGTTCGGCAAAGCGGCGGAGGTAAGCCTCACGCATTGTCTCGGCCCGGCCAAGGATACGGTCGGACTCGGTGCCGGGGCGGCTGAGCTTGGTGCGGCCTTCAAACGGGAAGCTTTCCTCGATGGGTGCCGAGATCGCCAGCAGCACGCCTTCCGGGCATTTCGCGGCAAGCGGCGCAAGGCGGGCCTGCCACTCGGCGAGCGGCGCGTAAAAGTCAGACGCCAGAATAATCGTTGCAGCAGATTTCGGCGGCGAGGGAAACTGGCCATGCGTGCCGCGCTCAAGGTCTTCGGCGAGCCGCGCCACGGCCTTTTTGCCAAAGCTGGCCGTCCGGCCCGCGCCCAGCATGCCGATCCGTTCGCCATCCTTCGACATCATGATGCCGATGGCCAGCATCAGGAGTTGGGCTTCTTCGGCCTTGGTGCGCAAATCGCCCTCGCCCTTCCAGCGGAAACCCGGTGCATCATCACTCCAGAACAGCACCGTGCGCGCGGTTTCCAGTTCTGTTTCGCGTACGAACAATTCCGTGCCCTTGGCGGAGCGGCGCCAGTCGACCCGGTCGGCGGCGTCTTCCTGCGCATAGCGGCGATACTGCCAGAAATGCTCGCCCGTGCCCGCACGGCGACGGCCTGCCGAGCCGATATGCGCGGCTTCGCTCGCTTCGGCCTTGAAGTTCAGACCGGGCAATTGGCGGGCAAGGCTTTCAGCCTCAGAACGTAGATCGGCGGCGGGAGTCACAGCGGCAACTCGCAGGTTGCAGCATAGAATGCGTTAGCTACTGAATCGCTTCCAATTTGATCCATTTTATCGAACAGGGTCTGCACAAAATCCTTTGTTGAGAAGGATCCATTTGATTGGGCTTCCATCTCTTTCAGTGCATCGATGTAGCTCTCAATCTCGGCTTCGAGCCCAGGAAGACTTCGATTTCTGAGTTCACCATCCTCATCCAATCCCTCCTGAACGATCAATCGGTAGGTCACAATGGTGTTCAACTTGGCGACGGCACAGTCTTGAGCCCCCTGCGTTGTCAGGGGGGGTACCGCGCCTGAGCACGCGACCGCGGAAACGAGAATTGAACCAAAGCCCAATAGCCTACGCACTGATCACGAAACCTTCCGCGCAAGGTCATTGATCAGATCTGTCAGGCTCGGTGCCTCGCCGGTCGGGTCGTAGCGCATCGCCATCCGGTGGCCGAGGCAGGGTTCTGCGAGCGCTTCGACATCCTCGATGCTCGGCGCAAGACGGCCCCTCAAGAGCGCGCGGCTCCGTGCAGCCAGCATCAGCGCCTGACCGGCGCGTGGGGACGGGCCCCAGTCGACCAGCCGCCTCACGCGCTCGTCGCTTGTCTGTTCCGGCCGGGCATCTCGCACCAGGCCGAGGATCGCCGAGACGATCTTCTCGCCCACCGGCATCCGACGCACGAGCCCTTGCAGCGCGATCAGCCGGTCGGCGTCCAGCGCCGGGCGCACCACGTCATCGTCGCCGGTCGTCGTCTCGATCAGGATGCGGCGCTCGGTGTCGAGGTCGGGATAGTTCACGTCGACCTTCAGCAGGAAGCGATCCAGCTGGGCTTCGGGCAGGGGGTAGGTGCCTTCCTGCTCGATCGGGTTCTGCGTCGCCAGAACATGGAAGGGCGCGGGCAGGTCATGGCGCACACCGGCCACGGTGACATGGCGCTCCTGCATCGACTGGAGCAGGGCAGACTGGGTACGAGGGCTGGCGCGGTTGATCTCGTCCGCCATCAGCAGCTGGGTGAAGATCGGCCCTTTGAGGAAGCGGAAGGTGCGCTGCCCGCTCGGGCTTTCGTCCAGCACTTCAGAGCCGATAATGTCTGAGGGCATCAGATCCGGCGTGAACTGGATGCGCTGGTTGGCGAGACCAAGCGCGGTGCCCATCGCCTCGACGAGGCGTGTCTTGGCCAAGCCGGGCGCGCCGATCAGCAGGGCATGGCCCCCGGCCAGTACGGCGGCGAGCGCCAACTCGACCACGCGGTCCTGTCCGAATACCGCCTTCGCAATTTCGGCTTTCACCTGCGCCAGCGTTTCGGCGGCGGATTCGGCTTCTGCGATGATTGCATCACTTACCTGGTCAGTATCGGCCATCAAAAGGGCGCCTCCGGGTTTTCGATCTGAATAAACAAACCTATGTCTAAGGCCGGATCATGGCGGAGCAAAACGTGAATTCCAGTGCCACAACCACAATCAGTCTCGAAGAGACGCTTAAAGCGATCCTTCCCGATGGCAAGGTAGATGGCAAACTGCCGCCGGTTCATCTGTGGAATCCTGAGCGCTCAGCTGACATCAACATGGAAATCCGCGCGGATGGCAGTTGGTGGCATGAAGGCGACCCAATTAATCGCGAGCGACTGGTGAAGCTGTTCTCGCGCATCCTGCGCAAGGATGAGGACGGTTCGGTCTGGCTCGTCACGCCCTACGAAAAAGTGATCGTGCATGTGGCCGATGCGCCTTTCATTGCTGTGCGCGTCGAGCGGGCGGGCGAGGCCGGACCGCAACAGTCACTGGCCTTTGTCACAAATCTGGGCGATGTGACGCTGGCAGGGCCGGACGCGCCGCTGCGCGTCGAGACCGATCCCGAGACCGGAGAGCCTTCCCCCTATGTATTGGTGCGCGGACAGCTCGAAGCCAAACTTGCCCGGC